>NZ_JBHZCN010000096.1:0-36839 GCF_042755465.1 Kitasatospora sp. NPDC059160
CGCGTGCGTTGCCCGCGCGCCCGTAGGGGGGTGGGGTGGGTGGGGGTATGGCGAAGCCGCCGCGGCCCGGGTGGGGTGGCGGCGGCTTCGGTGGGTGGTCAGGCCTTGCGGAGTTGGAAGGCGAGGCCGAGGGAGTCGTCGGTGAAGGTGTCGGAGGTCCAGTCGGCTGCGCCGGCGGCGAAGTCGGTGGCGAGGACCTCTTCGGCGACGAGGGGGCCGTGTTCGGCGATGGCCTCGGCGGTCTCCTCGGAGGTGGCGCGCCAGCGGAGGACGATGCGGTCGGCGACGTCCAGGCCGGAGTTCTTGCGGGCCTCCTGGATCTGGCGGATGGCGTCGCGGGCGATGCCGAGGCGCTTGAGTTCGGGGGTGATGGCCAGGTCGAGGGCGACGGTGGCGCCGGACTCGTTGGCGACGGCCCAGCCCTCGCGGGGGGTTTCGGTGATGATGACCTCGTCGGGGGAGAGGGTGATCGGTTCACCGTTCAGGTCGACGCCGGTCTCGCCGGTGGCGCGCAGTTCGGCGGCGAGGCGGGCGGCGTCGGTGGCGGCGACCGCCTTGGCGACGTCCTGCACGCCCTTGCCGAAACGCTTGCCGAGGGCGCGGAAGTTGGCCTTGGCGGTGGTGTCGACGAGCGAGCTGCCGACCTCGGCGAGGGATTCGAGGGTGGCGACGTTGAGCTCCTCGGCGATCTGCGCGCGCAGGTCGGCGGGCAGCTCCTCCCAGCCCTGGGCGGCGATCAGCGCGCGGGAGAGCGGCTGACGGGTCTTCACGCCGGACTCGGCGCGGGTGGCCCGGCCGAGTTCGACCAGGCGGCGGACCAGGGCCATGTGGCGGGAGAGGTCGGCGTCGATCAGGGTCTCGTCGGCCTCGGGCCAGGTGGCCAGGTGGACGGAGGCCGGGGCCTGGGGGTCGGTGGGGACGACGAGGTCCTGCCAGACCTGCTCGGTGATGAACGGGGTGAGCGGGGCCATCAGGCGGGTGACGGTCTCCAGCGCCTCGTGCAGGGTGGCGAGCGCGGCGGCGTCGCCCTGCCAGAAGCGGCGGCGGCCGCGGCGGACGTACCAGTTGGAGAGGTCGTCGACGAAGCTGGAGAGCAGCTTGCCGGCGCGCTGGGTGTCGTACGCCTCGAAGGCCGCGTCGACCTCGCGGACCAGGGTGTTCAGCTCGGAGAGCACCCAGCGGTCCAGCTGCGGGCGGTCGGCCGGGGCCGGGTCGGCCGCGGACGGCGCCCAGTTCGAGGTGCGGGCGTACAGGGCCTGGAAGGCGACGGTGTTCCAGTAGGTGAGGAGGGTCTTGCGGACCACCTCCTGGATGGTGCCGTGGCCGACCCGGCGGGCCGACCAGGGCGAGCCGCCGGCCGCCATGAACCAGCGGACCGCGTCGGCGCCGTGCTGGTCCATCAGCGGGATCGGCTGCAGGATGTTGCCCAGGTGCTTGGACATCTTGCGGCCGTCCTCGGCCAGGATGTGGCCCAGGCAGACGACGTTCTCGTAGCTGTTCCTGTCGAACACCAGGGTGCCGACGGCCATCAGCGTGTAGAACCAGCCGCGGGTCTGGTCGATCGCCTCGGAGATGAACTGCGCCGGGTAGCGCTTCTCGAACAGCTCCTTGTTCTGGTACGGGTAGCCGTACTGGGCGAAGGGCATCGAGCCCGAGTCGTACCAGGCGTCGATGACCTCGGGCACGCGGGTGGCGGTGCCGCCGCAGTCGCGGCAGGCGAAGGTGACCGCGTCGATGTACGGGCGGTGCGGGTCGAGGCCGCTCTGGTCGGTGCCGGTGAGCTCGGACAGTTCGGCCAGCGAGCCGACGCAGGTGAGGTGGTTCTCCTCGCAGCGCCAGATCGGCAGCGGGGTGCCCCAGTAGCGGTTGCGGCTGAGCGCCCAGTCGATGTTGTTGTTCAGCCAGTCGCCGAAGCGGCCGTGCTTGACCGTCTCCGGGAACCAGTTGGTGGCCTCGTTCTCGCGGATCAGCGCGTCCTTGACGGCGGTGGTCCGGATGTACCAGGACGGCTGCGCGTAGTAGAGCAGTGCGGTGTGGCAGCGCCAGCAGTGCGGGTAGCTGTGCTCGTACGGCAGGTGGCGGAAGAGCAGGCCGCGCTCCTTGAGGTCCGCGACCAGGGCCTCGTCGGCCTTCTTGAAGAACTGGCCGCCGACCAGCGGGACCTCGGGGGAGAAGGTGCCGTCGGCCAGCACCGGGTTGACCACCGGCAGGCCGTACTTGCGGCAGGTCGCGAGGTCGTCCGCGCCGAAGGCGGGGGACTGGTGGACGATGCCGGTGCCGTCCTCGGTGGTGACGTAGTCGGCGTTGAGGACGTAGTGGGCGTCCTCGATCTCGACCAGGTCGAAGGGGCGGCGGTAGGCCCAGCGCTCCATCTCGGCACCGGTGAAGGACTCGCCGGTGGCCTCCCAGCCCTCGCCGAGGGCCTTGGCGAGCAGCGGCTCGGCGACGACCAGCTGCTCGGTGCCGTCGGTGGCCACCACGTAGGTGACCTCCGGGTGGACGGCGGCGGCGGTGTTGGAGACCAGGGTCCACGGGGTGGTGGTCCAGACCAGCAGAGCGGCCCGGCCGGCCAGCGGGCCGCTGGTCAGCGGGAAGCGGACAAACACCGAGGGGTCGACCACGGTCTCGTAGCCCTGGGCCAGCTCGTGGTCGGACAGGCCGGTGCCGCAGCGCGGGCACCAGGGGGCGACCCGGTGGTCCTGGACCAGCAGGCCCTTGTCGAAGATCTGCTGGAGCGACCACCAGACGGACTGGACGTAGGAGGGGTCCATCGTCCGGTAGGCCTCGTCGAGGTCGACCCAGTACCCCATGCGGGTGGTCAGCTCGGCGAAGGCGTCGGTGTGGCGGGTCACCGAGTCGCGGCACTTGGCGTTGAACTCGGCGATGCCGTAAGCCTCGATGTCCTGCTTGCCGGAGAAGCCGAGCTCCTTCTCGACGGCCAGCTCGACCGGGAGGCCGTGGCAGTCCCAGCCGGCCTTGCGGGCGACGTGGTAGCCCTTCATGGTCCGGTACCGGGGGAAGACGTCCTTGAAGACGCGGGCCTCGATGTGGTGGGCCCCGGGCATGCCGTTGGCGGTCGGCGGACCCTCGTAGAACACCCACTCGGGGCGGCCCTCGGACTGCTCCAGGCTGCGCTGGAAGACCTTGTTGTCCTGCCAGAACGAGAGGATCCGGTGTTCGAGGGCGGGGAGATCGACCTGGGCGGGGACGGGGTTGTAGGTGTTCATCGCGGGTGTCTACCTCCGGCGGATGCTGGGACTGAATCCTCCGGAGGGACGAGACGGCCTTCGCCGACCCGCGGTACCACCCTCCTTGGCCGCGGTGGTGCGGTGCGGCCCTCTTGTTTGGGTTGCTGCCGGGTCTAGTGGGCCGCCGTGGTGGCGGCCGTTCTTCCGGCGGCTCCGGGGTGATCTTCCCGCCGTGCACACCCCCGGGCTCGCACCGTCCCCGGGTCGCTGGTGGCTGCGTACGTCGGTACTCGTCCCATCTGCGCCTTGCAGGGCCAGTGTATCGGCCGGGTGAGACGGTTTGTCCAAAGGGATTCGGGGGAGTGGGTTGCGGGGGCCCGTCCGGGCCGGTCGGCGGGGGCGGTTAGGCGGGGGTGGGGTGGGCACAAGTCTGTCAGCGCGCGGGGCGTGGCGGCTGGGGCGGCTGCCTGGGTGGGATCATCCTGAGGCGCCGGTATGTCATGTTGTGACCGGTTTTGATCGGGATTATCGTTCCGGCACTGGAGGCCGCCGGGAACCGGCGGCTCGGTTCGTTCGTAGATGGGGTCGAAGCCATGGCTGAGAAGGCAACCGGCGCGGGTACCGCCACCAAGCGGGCACGCAAGGCCGTGGCGGCCGATCCAGGGGAGGGGACCGTGACCACTACCGCACCTCAGAAGACCAGCACCGACACCGTCACCGTGCCGCGCGGCGCGGAGTCGGTCGACCCGGCCACGCTGCCCGTCCGGCCGGGCGAGGACCCCTGGACCTCCGAGGAGGTCCACGAGCTGCACGACGAGCTGATCAGCGACCTGGAGCGGCTGCGCGGCGAGATCGACGCCGCCGAGGCGGCGATCTCCGGGCTGATGCGCGACTCCAACGACGGAGCCGGCGACGACCAGGTGGACGCCGGTACGAAGAACATCTCGCGGGAGAGCGAGCTGGCGCTCGCCAACAACGCGCGGGACAGCCTCGCCCAGACCGAGCGCGCGCTGGAGCGGCTGGAGGGCGTCGGCTTCGGCACCTGCGAGTCCTGCGGGCAGGCCATCGGCAAGGCCCGGATGCAGGCCTTCCCCCGGGCGACGCTCTGCGTGCAGTGCAAGGCCAAGCAGGAACGCCGCTGAGGAAGCCCGCCGACCGGACCGGCGGGCCGGGCGACCGGGGCGACGCGGGGGGTCGGGCTTGCCGTACGCTCGACCCCGTAACCTCGCCTGACCCGTCGGTACGGACGCGTTCAGGCCCTCATCGGCTCACATCGGCAGCGGAGCGGATCATCAGTACGCAAGGTTCCCCCCAGACCCGGGACGACGCCGTCCCGAACCCCGCCGATGGCGTGGAGGTGGCCGTGGCCGAGTCCACCGGGCCCGCGGACGGCGGGGCGGCTCCCGCGGGCGACGAGTCCGTCCCCGCGGCGGACGGTGCGGTCGCCGCCGGTGCCACGGCGGTGGAGAAGCCCAAGGGCCCGCGCCGGGTCGGGGTGCTGCTGGTCGTCGCCGTCCTGGCGTTCCTGATCGACCTGGCCAGCAAGCTGCTGGTCGTCGCCAAGCTGGAGAACCACGCGGGGATCAAGGTGATCGGCGACGTCGTCACCCTCCAGGTGATCCGCAACTCCGGCGCCGCCTTCGGCATGGGCCAGGCGCTGACCGTGGTCTTCACCATGATCGCCTCCGCCGTCATCGTGGTGATCTGGCGGATCGCCCGCCGGCTGTACAGCCTCCCGTGGGCGATCGCGCTCGGGATGCTGCTCGGCGGCGCGCTCGGCAACCTCACCGACCGGCTGTTCCGCGCGCCGGGCGTCTTCCGCGGCCACGTCGTGGACTTCATCTCGGTCCAGCACTTCGCGGTCTTCAACCTCGCCGACTCGGCGATCGTCTGCGGCGGCATCCTCGTGGTGCTGCTCTCCTTCCGCGGCAGCAACCCGGACGGGACCGTCCACCAGCAGCCGGAGAAGAGCGGGAAGTAGCCCTCAGGCCGCCGGCCGGAGCAGCGAGGGGGAAGGGGCGCGGCGGGTTTCCGGCATACTCGTACGGGTGAGTACCGCAGCGCAGATCCGCAGCCTCCCCGTTCCCGACGGCCTGGAGGGCGAGCGCCTCGACGCCGCCCTCGCCCGGATGTTCGGCTTCTCCCGGACCAAGGCCGCCGAACTGGCCGCCGACGGCAAGGTGACGCTCGACGGCGCCGTGGCCGGCAAGTCGGACCGGGTGACCGCCGGTTCCTGGCTGGAGGTCGAGATCCCCGCGCCCGCCGCCCCGGTGCAGATCGTGGCCGAGGCGGTCGAGGGCATGCGGATCGTCCACGACGACGACGACATCGTGCTGATCGACAAGCCGGTCGGCGTCGCCGCGCACCCGAGCCCCGGCTGGACCGGCCCCACCGTCATCGGCGGACTCGCCGCGGCCGGCTACCGGATCTCCACCTCCGGCGCCGCCGAGCGCCAGGGCATCGTGCACCGGCTGGACGTCGGCACCTCGGGCCTGATGGTCGTCGCCAAGTCCGAGCGGGCCTACACCGACCTCAAGCGGCAGTTCCACGACCGGATCACCGACAAGCGCTACCACACGCTGGTCCAGGGCCACCCGGACCCGCTGAGCGGCACCGTCGACGCGCCGATCGGGCGCCACCCCAGCTCGGACTGGAAGTGGGCGGTGACCCGCGACGGCAAGCCGTCCGTCACCCACTACGACCTGATCGAGGCGTACCGGGCGGCCTCCCTGATGGCGATCAAGCTGGAGACCGGCCGCACCCACCAGATCCGCGTCCACATGTCGGCGCTGCGCCACCCCTGCGTCGGCGACCTGACGTACGGCGCCGACCCGACGCTGGCCAAGCGGCTGGGGCTGACCCGGCAGTGGCTGCACGCCGTCTCGCTCGGCTTCGAGCACCCGTCGGACGGGCAGTGGGTCGAGTTCAGCAGCGAGTACCCGGCCGACCTGCAGAAGGCGCTGGACATCATCGCGGCGGAGAGCTGAGATGACCGTCTCGGTGCGGGTCCGGGTCGCCGAGGGCGAGGCGGACCTGGAGCTGGTCCGGGCCATCCGGCGCGAGGTGTTCGTGGTCGAGCAGAACGTGCCGGAGGAGCTGGAGTACGACGCGTACGACGCGACCTCGGTGCACGTGCTGGCCGTGGGCGCGGACGGGGCCGGGCTCGGGACCGGGCGGCTGATCTTCGGTGACGAGGCGCTGGAGCTGACCGGGGGTGTCGAGGGCCGGGTGCTGCTCGGGCGGCTCGCGGTGGTGGCGGCGGCCCGGGGGACGGGGCTCGGGGCGGACCTCGTCCGGGCGATCGAGGCGGCCGGGCGCGAGCGCGGGGCCGTCGAGGTCGAGCTGCACGCGCAGGTGCAGGCGCTCGGGTTCTACGAGCGGCTGGGGTACGCGGCGGAGGGGCCGGTGTACGAGGACGCCGGGATCCCGCACCGGACCATGACGAAGGTGATCTAGAAGGCGTTGGTGCAGACGCGCCCTGGCGGCGGTTCGCGCAGATCCCCGCGCCCCCTCTTCGGGGCGCGGGGATCTTTCGTGCGGGTGGGGGCGGGCGCGCGGGTCAGTCGGGGGTGGTGCGCAGGCGGGGGAGGGCGTGGGGGTGTTCGTCACGCAGGTGGGCGATGAGTTGCTCGCGGATGTCGAAGCGGAGTCGGGCGGCGTCGTCGGGGGTGCGGGCGGTCATGGTGGCGCGGACGAGGATGGTGCTGGGGGTGGTGTCGGTGACGTCGAGGGCCCACTCCTCGCCGTCCCAGCGGGGGTGCCGCTCCAGCAGGGTGTGCAGGGTGGTGCGGAGCTCGTCGACCCGGGTGGTGTGGTCGAGGTGGAGCAGGACGGCGGCGAGCAGGCCGGGGTCGCGGCGGGTCCAGTTCTCGAAGGGCCTGTTGACGAAGTAGGAGACCGGGACGACCAGTCGGCGGTAGTCCCAGAGCCGGACCACCAGGTAGGAGAGGGTGATCTCCTCGACGGTGCCCTGCTGGCCGTCCACCACCACGGTGTCGCCGATCCGGACGGTGTCGCCGAAGGCGATCTGCAGGCCGGCGAAGAAGTTGCCCAGGGTGCTCTGGGCGGCGATGCCGGCCACGATGCCGATCAGGCCGGCCGAGGCGAGCAGGCTGGCGCCGACGGTGCGCATCGCGGAGAAGGTCAGCAGCATCACGGCGAGGGTGACCACGACGATCACCGCGCTGACCACCCGGCGCAGCATGCCGACCTGGGTGCGCACCCGCTGCACCCGGGCCGGGTCGTCGGAGACCGACTCGTACCGGCGGAGCAGCGCCTCCAGGACGGCGGCCGCCACGCGGACGGTGAGCCAGCCGAGGGAGGCCATCAGGAGCAGCAGGAGCAGGTGGTGGGCGCCCTCGTCCTCGGTCAGGTGGAAGGTCCGTTTCAGCGGGTTGGCGGCGAGCAACAGGGCTGAGACGACGGCGAGTTGGAGCGGGATCCGGCAGCGGCGGAGCAGTGCCCAGACCGGGGCCTCCGGGTGGCCGGCGCTGATCCGCTGGAGGGCCTGGTCGACGGTCCAGCCCACCGCGAGGGTGGCGGCGACGGTGGCGAGCAGGGTGATCAGCGGCCAGAGCACGGGGGACCTTCTCGGTGGGGGAGAGGCGGGTGAGCCGTACGATACCGGCCTTCAACGGGCGGAACCGGACGAAAAGGGGTGGCGGCTTTATCGGACGCCTACCCCGGCGGCGGATACGATCAGCCCCCATGGAGCTCGGTGGGGCATGGCGTCGATGGCGCGGACGGGGAACGTCGGTGCGGCGCAAGCTGCTCGCCGGGGCGGTGGCCCTGGTGGCGGTCACCGGGGTGGGCACGGCGGCGGTGGCGTCCGGCGGCGAGCAGTCGGTCCGTCAAGAGGATCGTTTCCTCAGCATGCCGGAGACGCCCGGCAGCACCCAGCAGGTCCAGGTGGACACCTCCTTCTTCACCACCGGCACCTCCCCGCGCCCCGCCGTCCTGCTCGCGCACGGCTTCGGCGGCTCCAAGGAGGGCGAACGGGACCGCGCCCAGCAGCTGGCCCGGCAGGGCTACGCGGTGCTGACCTGGTCCGCGCGCGGCTTCGGGCACTCCGGCGGGAAGATCGGGCTGAACGCGCCCGACCGGGAGGTCGAGGACGTCAAGCACCTGGTGGACTGGCTCGCCCAGCGGCCCGAGGTGCAGCTGGACGGGCCCGGCGACCCCCGGGTCGGGATCACCGGGGCCTCGTACGGCGGGGCGATCTCGCTGCTGGCCTCGGCCTACGACCACCGGATCGACGCGGTGGCCACCCAGATCACCTGGTGGAACCTGGCCGACGCGCTGTTCCCCCAGGGGGTGCAGGGCTCGGGTGCGGCGGACGGCGTGTTCAAGAAGCTGTGGGCCGGGATCTTCTTCACCACCGGCTCGGCCGGGGACCTCGGGCCCTCGGGCGGTGCGCCGCGCAGTGGGGCCACTGCCGGGAGCGGGGCCGGGAACGCGGGCACCGCCGGGAGCGGGAGCGGGGCTGCGGCGGACGCGGCGGCGGACGGGCAGGTCGGCTGCGGGCGGTTCCTGGACGCGCTCTGCCAGATGTACGACCGGGTGGCGACCGCCGGGCACGCCGACCCGGAGGCCGTCGCGCTGCTGGACAGGTCCAGCCCGTCCTCGGTGGCGGCGCAGCTCAAGGCCCCCACCCTGGTGGTACAGGGCCAGCAGGACTCGCTGTTCCCGCTCGACCAGGGCGACCGGATCGCCCGGGCGGTCGCGGCCAACGGCGCGCCCGTCTCGGTGGACTGGTTCGCGGGCGGGCACGACGGCGGGACGGACACCAGCGCCCGGGTGGACGACCGGGTCACCGCCTGGTTCGACCACTACCTGAAGGGGCGCGGCAACGACACCGGGCCGCAGTTCCGGGTGACCAGGACCGGCGGCGTCGACTCGACCGGCTTCCAGGCCGTGCTGCGCGGCGCCGACGCCGACCGGTACCCCGGGCTCGGCGGGACGGGCACCCGGTCCGTCGAGCTGACCGGCGGGGAGAAGCCCGTCGCCAATCCGCCCGGCGGGGCGCCGCCGGGGATCTCGACCCTGCCGGGGATCGGCGCGCTGAGCCAGGCGGCCTCGCTCGGGGCCGGGCTCTCGCTCGACTTCCCCGGGCAGAACGCCGCCTTCGAATCCGCGCCGCTGGAGAAGTCGCTGCACCTGACCGGGCAGCCGACCGTACCGGTGCGGGTGAAGGCCGACCGGCCGGACGCGGTGCTGTTCGCCAAGCTGTACGACGTCGGGCCGGACGGCAAGGCGGTGCTGCCGCAGCAGTTGGCGGCCCCGCTGCGGGTGACCGGCGCGGACGCGGACGGCGGGAGGACGGTGACCGTCCAGTTGCCCGCGGTGGACCACGACTTCCCGGCCGGGCACCGGCTGCGGCTGGTGCTGGCGTCCACCGACCTGGCGTACGCCTCGCCGACCGAGCCGGCCACCTACCGGGTGGCGGTGGCCGGGGCGCTCGCCGCGCCGACCGTCGAGGAGCTGGTCACCGAGGCGGCGCCGCTGCCCGCGCGGACCTGGATGCTGCCGGTGGCCGCCGTGGTGGTGGCCGCCGGGCTGGTGCTGCTGCCGCTGGTGCGGCGGCGTCGGCGCACGGTGGCCGGTGGGTCGTCGGGGCGGTCGGGGTCGTCGGGGCCGTCGGGGCCGGAGTTCGATCCGGAGCTGGCCGGGGTGCCGCTGCGCATCAGTGGACTGAGCAAGCGCTACAAGGGCTCCCAGGACCGTTACGCGGTAAGGGAGTTGGGCTTCCGGGTGGAGCGGGGCCAGGTGCTCGGCCTGCTCGGCCCGAACGGGGCCGGCAAGACCACCACGCTGCGCATGCTGATGGGACTGATCCGGCCCGACGCCGGGGAGATCCGGGTCTTCGGGCACCTGATCCGCCCCGGGGCGCCGGTGCTCTCGCGGGTCGGCGCCTTCGTGGAGGGCGCCGGCTTCCTCCCGCACCTCACCGGGCGGGCCAACCTGCGGCTGTACTGGCAGGCCACCGGTCGCCCGGAGGCCGACGCCCGCTTCGACGAGGCGCTGGCCATCGCCGGGCTCGGCGAGGCGCTGGACCGCGCGGTGCGGACGTACTCCCAGGGCATGCGCCAGCGGCTCGCCATCGCGCAGGCGATGCTCGGGATGCCGGACCTGCTGATCCTGGACGAGCCGACCAACGGGCTGGACCCGCCGCAGATCCGCGAGATGCGCGAGGTGATGATCCGGTACGCGGCCGCCGGCCGGACCGTCATCGTGTCCAGCCACCTGCTGGCCGAGGTCGAGCAGAGCTGCACCGACCTGGTGGTGATGGACCGCGGGCGGCTGGTCACGGCCGGGCCGGTCGGCGAGATCGTCGGCGCGGGCGAGCTGCTGATGATCGGCGTGGCCGCGGGCTTCGACCCGGAGTCGGTGGTCGAGAAGGCCGGCGCACTGGCCGGGGTCGGCTCGGTGGAGGCCGTCGACGGCGGGCTGCTGGTCCGGCTGGACGGACTCGCGGCGAGCGAGCTGCTGGCGGAGCTGGTGCGGCTGGGGGTCCCGGTGGAGAGCGCCGGACCGCAGCGGCGCCTGGAGGACGCGTTCCTGTCGTTGATCGGAGGTGCGGCGTGAGCGCCGGTACGAGGGATCGGGTCCCGTCCGGGGACGGTGCCGCCGCGACGGACCACGCGCCGGGGTACCGGGCGAGCCGGACCCTGCCGCTGCGGGTCGAGGCGGTGCGGCAGCTGCGGCGGCGCCGCACGATGGTGATCGGCGGGGTGCTGGCGGCGATGCCGTTCGTCATCCTGGCGGCGTTCCAGCTCGGCGGCACCCCTGGGCGCCCCGACCGGACCACCTTCATCGACCTGGCGACCGCCTCGGGCGCCAACTTCGCCGTCACCATGCTGTTCGTCGGCACCGGCTTCATGCTGGTGATCCCCGTCGCGCTGTTCTGCGGGGACACCGTGGCCTCCGAGGCCAGCTGGTCCTCGCTGCGCTACCTGCTGGCGGCGCCGGTGCCGCGGGCGCGGCTGCTGGTGCGCAAGTTCGCGGTCGGGCTGGCGTTCTCGGCGGTCGCGATCGTCATGCTGCCCGCGATCGGACTGGTCGTGGGCACGGTGGCGTACGGGTGGGGGGACCTCAAGCTGCCCGCCGGGGCCAGCCTGCCGGCCGGGGAGGCGCTGCCCCGGATCGCGATCGCGGTGGCGTTCGTGTTCCTGAGCGAGCTGGTGATCGCGGCGCTGGCGTTCTGGCTGTCGACGGCGACGGACGCGCCGCTGGGGGCGGTCGGCGGGGCGGTGTTCCTGTCGATCATCACCGGGGTGCTGGACGCCGTCACGGCCCTGGGCGACCTGCGGGAGTGGCTGCCGGCGCACTGGCAGTACGCCTGGGCGGACGCCCTCCAGCCGCAGTTGGAGTGGGGCGGCATGGTGCAGGGGGTGTCGTTGTCCCTGTCGTACGCGGTGGTGCTGCTGGCGTTGGCGTTCCGGGGGTTCGCCCGCAAGGACGTGGTGTCGTAGCGGGGCGTCGGGGTCAGGGGAGGGCGGGGCAGGGGCCGCCGACGGGGGACGGGGTGCCGGACAGGGCGTCGAAGAGGAGGCGCCACAGGGGGTCCCCGCCCGGGGCGCGGGTGCTGTCCGCGCCTCCTTCGGCGCCCCCCGTACGGGTGTTCAGCAGTCCGCGGATCACGGTCAGCAGCAACTCGGCCACCAGGGACGCGCAGTGGGTGGGGAAGCCGCTGTCGCGCTGGGCCCGGCGGACCAGGTCGGTCAGCGAGACGTGCATCTCGGCGAGGACGTCGTCGGGGGAGTTCGCCAGGTCCGGGCAGTCCGCGGCGAGCCGGAGCGCGGCGCGCAGCCGCAGGTCGGAGCGCAGCCGGTCGGCCAGGGCGACCATCACGCCTTCGAGGGCCGCGGCGGGGTCGGTGCCCGGGGTGTCGTACTCGGTCCGCAGGCTCGCCCAGGTGCTCCGGGACTCCTGGATCAGGGCCCGGGCCAGCGAGGCCTTCGAGGGGAAGTGGCCATAGAGCGCGCCCTTGGTCATGCCGATGCGGTCGGCCACGGTGTTCAGCGTGGTGCTCTCGTAGCCCTGGGCGGCGAAGATCTCGGCTGCCGCCGTCAGGACCTTCTCCCTGGTGCGGCGCGCCCGTTCCTGCTGTGCCATGCCACTGCCCTCCCTCGTCGCGACAGCCCATACATACCATCGGGATGGAATGTTGTTGCAAAGCTTCCTCCCGAGGATCGGGTGCCCCCGGGAGTGCCTCCCGGCCCGTCGGGCCGGGTCGGTCGCCCCGCACCCGGCGGGGCCGACGGGCCTGGGGTGGGGGGTTCGCCGCCGGGTGCGGGATCATGGGTGGGTATCCCCGCACTCGTTCGTCGAAGGACCCGAACCGTGGCCCAGATCGTCCTCTTCCACTCCGCCCACGGCCTGAGCCCGGCCGTACGGGCCGCCGCCGACCGGCTGCGCGCCGCCGGGCACACCGTGCACACGCCGGACCTGTTCGAAGGGCGCACCTTCGACGACAACGAGGCCTCCCAGGCGTACCAGGAGGAGATCGGCGGCGGCGACGAGCTGCTCCGGCGCGCGGTCGTCGCCTCCGCCCCGCTCTCCGAGGGCGGACTGGTGTACGCCGGGATCGCGCTCGGCGGCGCGATCGCGCAGAACCTGGCGCTGGCGGACGAGAAGGCGCGCGGGCTGCTGCTCCTGCACGGCACCTCGGACCTGCGCGAGGACGCGGTGACCTCCGTCCCCGTCCAGCTGCACATGGCGGAGCCGGACCCGTTCGAGCCGGAGGACTGGCTGAACGCCTGGTACCTGCGGATGCTGCGGGCGGGCGCGGAGGTCGAGGTGCACCGCTACCAGGGCGCCGGGCACCAGTTCACCGACCCGGACCTGGACGACTACGACGCGGAGGCGGCCGAGCGGGCCTGGGCGGCGGCGCTGGACTTCCTGGCGGACCTGGAGGCGTAGCGCCGGTCGCGGTGGGCCGGGTGGCCGTGGTCCGGGTGCCTGTGGTCCGGCGCCTGTGCTCCGGTGGCCGTCCGGGTGCGGTCGGAGTGGGTGCGGTCAGGGGCGGACCGGGCCGCGGCGGGGGAGGGTCTGGCTGTAGACGACGCTGGTCGTGGTGGAGCCGAAGCCGGCCAGCGAGTCGATCAGGGTCTCCAGGTGTTCCATGGAGGTCGCGGCCACCTTGAGGGTGTAGCAGTCGTCGCCGGTGGTGCGCAGGCACTCCAGGATCTCGCGGCGCACCGAGAGCAGGTGGTGCAGCGGCTGGTGGCGGTTGCCCGGGTACTTGAGGCGGACCACGGCGAGCACCGGGTAGCCGACCTTGGAGAGGTCGACGGTGGCGTGGTAGCCGGTGATCACGCCCAGCGACTCCAGGTTCCGCACCCGCTCGGTGGTGGCCGACGGGCTGAGGTTGACCCGGCGGCCCAGCTCGCTGAGCGAGATCCGGGCCTCCTGCTGGAGCTGGTCGATGATCGCCCAGTCGGTTTCGTCGAGGTTCACGGCCATCTCGCGATTCTACCGGGGGATTCGCGGCCGGAGGCGGGTTCTGCCGTGATCATTGGGTTCCCTGCCGGATGCGGCCGGGAATAGCCTCATGGCATGCAACTAGGCGTCAACGTACCGAACTTCGGGCCGGGGACCGACCCCGGCATGCTGCGCGACTGGGCGCGGGTGGTGGAGGGGCTCGGGTTCGACCTGCTGATGGTGTCCGACCACGTCGCCGTGACGGCGGACGTGGCCGAACGCTACCCGGAGCCCTTCTACGACCCCTTCGCCACGCTGTCCTGGCTGGCGGGGGTGAGCGACGGGCGGATGCGGCTGGGCACCACCGTCCTGGTGATGCCGTACCGGCACCCGCTGCTGGTGGCCCGGATGGCCGCCAGCCTGCACCGGCTCAGCGGCGGGCGCTTCGTGCTCGGCGTCGGAGTCGGCTGGGCACGGCAGGAGTTCGAGGCGCTCGGGGTGCCGTTCGGGGCGCGGGGGCGGCTCACGGACGAGTACCTGCGGGCGGTGCGGGAGTCCTGGGCGGAGCAGGGGGAGGGCGCCGCCGCCCCGGTCTGGGTCGGCGGGCACAGCGAGGCGGCGATCCGACGGGTCGTCGGGTTCGGCGACGCCTGGCACCCGCTGCGGCTGCCGATGGCCCGGATGCGGGAGGTGGTGGCCCGCCACGAGCTGCCGGGCTTCGCCCCGCGGATCGCGCTGCGGCTGACCGACGGGCCGCTCGACGACCCGGACCGGCCCGCCGGGGTCGGCAGCCTGGCGCAGGTCGTCGACGACCTGCGGGAACTGCGCCAACTCGGCGCGGAGGACGTGGTGTTGGACCCGTACCATGCGGACCCGGAGCAGACCCGCCACCCCGAGACGGCGTGGCGCGCCCTGACGGCCGTGGCCGAGGAATGGAGGAGGACGGCGTGATCACGACTGCCGACGAGGCGCTGCTGCGGCGCGCGATCGACATCGCGGCCCGGGCCGTGGAGTTGGGCGACGCCCCGTACGGCTCGCTGCTGGCCGGGCCGGACGGGACGGTGCTCGCCGAGGCACACAACACCGTCCGGCGGGACGACGACATCACGGCGCACCCGGAGTTGAAGCTCGCCCGGTGGGCGGCCCGGGAGCTGGACGGGGAGGCGGCCGCCCGCGCCACCCTGTACACCAGCTGCCAGCCGTGCGGGATGTGCGCGGGGGCGCTGGTCCGGTCGGGGATCGGGCGGGTCGTGTACGCGCTCACGACCGAGCAGTTGGTCGCGCTCAATCCGGCGTCGGGGGCCTGGCCGGTGGTGGCGCAGGAGGGGCCGGCGCTGTTCGCGGAGGCGCGGGTGCCGATCGAGGCGTACTACCGGGGGGACTGAGAGCGGGAGTTGGGGCGGCGGCCGGTCGGGCCGGCGGCCCCTCGGGGTGCGAGGGGCCGCCGGGGTGGGGGGCGCGGTGAGCGGTCAGTCGTCGTCGGAGGGGGCGCCGGTCCGGGAGCCGGACGCGGGGCCGGACGGCGGGGTCGTGCCCGTCCCGGAGCTGCTCGGGTCGGGCTTCGGCGGGGCCGGGTCGGGGATGTCGGCCATCGGGAGGGACTGCTTGGGGGTGCCGCGCAGGGCGTCGTTCATGGCGTCCCGCCAGATCGGGCCCGGGCCGTCGGCGCCGAACACCTCGGTGTGGTAGTCGCCGTTGATGGTGATGTTGCGCATCTCGACGCCGCCGGCCGGGCCGCCCAGCCAGACCGCGGTGGCCAACTGCGGGGTGTAGCCGTTGAACCAGGCGGCCTTCTTGTGGTCCGAGGTGCCCGTCTTTCCCGCGATCTGCCGGCCGTCCTTCAGGTTGAGCGCGGCGCCGGTGCCCTTGTTCTCGGTCACCCCGTTCAGGACGGTGTTCATCGCCCGGGCCGTCGAGTCGGAGAACACCTTCTCGCAGTGGCCGGGCGGGGCGGGGACGTCCTTGCCCTCCACCGTGGTGATCCTGGTGATGGCGACCGGGTCGCAGTGGGTGCCCTGGGCGGCGAAGGTCGCGTAGACGTTCGCCATGGTCAGCGGGCTCATCTCCTCGACGCCCAGGGCCATCGCCGGGACCTCCTCCAGCGGCTTGCCGCTGGCCTTGGCGGTGATGCCGAACTTGTTGGCCATCTGCTTGACCGCGCAGAGGCCGATGTCCTGCTCCATCTGCACGAAGTAGGTGTTGACCGAGAGGGCCATCGCCATCTTGAGCTGGTACGGGCCCTTCTCGTTCGCGGACTCGTTGGGCACCACCGTCTTGGGACGGCCGTCGTTGCGCCACGTCCCCTCGCAGGTCTTCATCGTCGGGTATTCGAGCTTGTTCGGCGCCGAGTACTCCTGGGTCGGCGGCAGGCCCGCCTCCAGGGCCGCGGCCGCGACGATCGGCTTGAACGTGGAGCCGGGCTGGAAGCCGTTGCCGCCGCCCATCGCGAAGTCGACGTTGAGGTTGACGACGGTCTGGTTCTTCTCGGTCGCCAGGCCGTACGGGCGGGTCTGGGCCATCGCCACGATCTTGCCCGTCCCGGGCTCGACCATGGTGGCGGCGGCGGAGACGGTGTCGGTGACCTTCACGTTGCTGCTCACCGCGTTCTGGGCGGCGGCCTGCTTGTCCGGGTCCAGCGTGGTGTAGATGTTCAGGCCGCCCTTGTCCCAGAACTTCTTCCGGTCCTCGGCGGTCTTGCCGAAGGCCGGGTCCTGCTTGACCACGTGGCGGACGTAGTCGCAGAAGAAGCCCATGCCGGCCTTGGCGGTGATGCAGCCGTTCTGCGGGTCCTTGTACTTGAGGCCCAGCGGGGCCGCCTTCGCCTCCTTCGCCTGGTCGGCGGTGATGTGCTTGTTCTCCAGCATCTTGTCGATCACGGTGTCCCGGCGCTTCTGCGCGGCCACCGGGTGCAGCTTCGGGTCGTACTGGGAGGGGTTCTGCACCAGGCCGGCGAGGGTGGCGGCCTCGGCGACGGTCAGGTCCTTGTTGCTCTTGCTGAAGTAGCGCTGGGAGGCGGCCTCCACGCCGTAGGCGCCGTTCCCGTAGAAGGTGATGTTGAGGTAGTTGGTGAGGATCTGGTCCTTCGGCAGTTCCTCGTCCAGCTTGATCGCGATCTTGAGTTCCTGGATCTTGCGGCCCAGGGTCTTGCGCTGCGCCTCCTTGACGGCGTCCTTGTCGTCGCCGGCGTTCTCCACGTTGACGTTCTTCACGTACTGCTGGGTGAGGGTGGAGGCGCCCTCGGCGGCGGTGCCCTTCTCCGCGTTCTTGCCGAGCGCGCGCAGGACGCCCTTGAGGTCGACGGCGCCGTGCTCGTAGAAGCGGGCGTCCTCGATGTCCACCTGGGCGTGCCGCATGTACGGCGACATCTGGTCGGCGGGCAGGACGGTGCGGTCGCGCTCGTAGACCTTGGCGATCAGGCCGCCCTTGGCGTCGAAGACCTGGGTGGCCTGGGTGAGCGGCGGGGTCTTGAAGTCGTCGGAAATGTCGTCGAAGCCTTCCGCGGTGCTCTTCGCGGTCAGTCCGAGGCCCCCGGCGACCGGCAGCACCAGGCCCGCCAGCAGCACGCCGGACACGACGCTCACACCCACGAAGGTCGCACCGAGACGGGCCAGCCGGACCGGCGACCTGCGGGCCGGCCGGGCGTCGTCGCTGTCGGCGGAATTTCGTATCGGCGGGAGTTTCGATTCCATTCCGGAATGCTAACCGTCGTTCCTCGCTGGGCGAACGAATTTTCGGCCGGGACTGTCACGGCCTTGCAACAGATGGGGAGTGGGGCTCAGGGAGAGGGGATCGTGTACGAACTCCATGAATGTGGGGGAATTCTTTGCTGCGTACTCGAATCAATGCACCCGGCGGGCGCGACCTTTCCCTCCCCGTGACCCTCCCACCACTCTGATGCGGTGGGAGGGTCGAAACGTTGCGCCCGCTCCGGTGGGAAAGCCGTCCCCGTGTCCGTTTCAACGGGCGCCGGGTGCGGGTCCGTTCACGCCGGCCCTGCGGGAGCGGGGGCGGCGGGGCGTGGTGACGGCGGCCTGCGGGACGATGGGTTCGTGGCAGAGCGGAGATACGAGTACGCGCCGGCGGGGACGCTGCCGGGGTTGTTGCAGCGCGGGCGGGGCCTGGGGGCGCGGATGGCGGCGGAGGACCCGGCGGCCGCCGCCGAGCTGGTGTACGGCTGCGTCCGCTGGGAGTGGCGCTGGGACGCGGGGGCCGACGACCGGGACCTGTACCTGGCGCGGCTGATCCGGGACCTGGAGCTGCCGCTCGGCCCGGTGGTCGAGCTGCTGGCCGCTGGGGACGAGGAGACCCGGGACCGGGCGACCGGCGTGCTGGAGCTGCTGGTGCTCGGCGGCTCCGAGCAGGCCCGGGCGGCGCTGCCGGGGTACGTCCCGGAGGAGGAGGGCCCGGCTCCGCGGCCTCGGCAGCTGCCGCCGGACCCCTGCCCCGACCGGGACAGCGCGAGCCTGCTGGACCAGCTGCGCGACCCGGCGGTGAGCGAGGGCGTCAAGGTGACCGCGCTCCGCGCGCTGTCGCGCCGCCCGCCGGAACCCGCGCTGATCGAGCTGGTGCCCGGGCTGGGCGCCGCCGACGGCACCCGGCAGCTGCCGTACCTGCACCGGGCGCTGGAGCCGCTGGCCGAGCGGGCCGTGCCGGCCGCCCGGGAGTGGGCGGCCTCGGACCGGGAGTGGCTCGCCGGACTGGGGACGGAGGTGCTGGCCGCCCACGGCGACGAGGGCGATGTGCCGCTCCTGCTCGCCGAGCTGGAGCGGCACTGGGTGGACGGGGTCTGGTGCGGGCCGGATGGTCTGGCGCGCGGGCTGGCGAGGTTCGGGTCGGGGGCGGGCGGGGCGGTGTCGTTGCTGCGGCGGTTCTGGCTGTACACCCCGCACTCGTACGAGCGGCCCGCGTACCTCGAAGCCCTCGCGGCGATGGGGTCGGCGGGGATGGACGAGGCGTTCACCGAGTCGCTCTGGGACTGCGAATCCGGTGCCCGGCTGTCGGGGATCGCCCACGCTCCGGAACGGCCCGAGGTGGGAGCCCGGTTGCGCTACCTGCGCGACGATCCGATGGAGGAGGGGGAGGTCCGGGCGGCCGCGGGGCGACGTCTCGCGGAGGGCCGGGCGGGCTAGAGTGGACGCGTGAACGCGTGAGTGACGGTCCGGACCCCGAGAGGCGTTCCGGGCCACCTCCATTTCCAGGGCTTTCTCCCCCTGTGACCTGCGCGTTCGCCGGCCCGCCAGATCAGCACCAGAGCCTCCGGAGGCCCCGCCTTGAGCGATCAGCCGTTCGCGCATCTGCACGTCCACACCGAGTACTCGATGCTGGACGGTGCCGCCCGGTTGAAGCAGATGTTCAAGGAGGTCGAGCGGCTGGGGCAGTCCCACGTCGCGATGACCGACCACGGCAACATGTACGGCGCCGCCGAGTTCCACCGGCAGGCGACCGAGGCCGGGATCACGCCGGTGATCGGCATCGAGGCGTACGTCGCCCCCGAGTCCCGCTCCAACACCAAGCGCATCCTGTGGGGCCAGCCGCACCAGAAGCGGGACGACGTCTCCGCGTCCGGCGCGTACACCCACAAGACCATCTGGGCCCGGAACAAGGAGGGCCTGCACAACCTCTTCAAGCTGACCTCGCGCTCCTACTCCGAGGGCTGGCTGGTGAAGTGGCCGCGGATGGACAAGGAGCTGATCTCCGAGCTGTCCGGCGGCCTGATGGCCACCACCGGCTGCCCTTCCGGCGAGGTGCAGACCCGGCTGCGGCTGGGCCAGTTCGACGAGGCGGTGAAGTCCGCGGCCGACTACCAGGACATCTTCGGCAAGGAGAACTACTTCCTGGAGCTGATGGACCACGGCCTGGACATCGAGAAGCGGGTCCGCGACGGGCTGCTGGAGATCAGCAAGAAGCTGAACATCCCGCCGGTGGTCACCAACGACTCGCACTACACCACCGAGGCCGACGCCGGCGCCCACGACCTGCTGCTCTGCGTGCAGACCGGCAAGAACCTCTCGGACCCGGACCGCTTCCGCTTCGACGGCACCGGCTACTACATCAAGTCCGCCGCCGAGATGTACGCGCTGGACTCCTCGGACGCCTGGCAGGAGGGCTGCCGCAACAGCCAGCTGCTGGTCGCCTCCCGGGTCGACACCGAGGGCATGTTCAAGTTCCGGAACCTGATGCCCCGGTTCCCGATCCCGGAGGGCTTCGAGTCCGAGGCGGACTTCTTCAAGTCCCAGGTCTGGGAGGGCATGGACTGGCGCTTCCCGAACGGGTACGACGAGGAGCACAAGAAGCTCGCCGAGTACGAGATGGACACCATCATCCAGATGGGGTTCCCGGCGTACTTCCTCGTGGTCGCCGACTTCATCATGTGGGCCAAGGGCCAGGGCATCGCGGTGGGCCCGGGCCGCGGTTCGGCGGCCGGTTCGCTGGTCGCCTACGCGATGGGCATCACCGACCTCGACCCGATCCCGCACGGCCTGATCTTCGAGCGCTTCCTCAACCCCGAGCGCATCTCCATGCCCGACGTCGACATCGACTTCGACGAGCGCCGGCGCGGTGACGTGATCCGGTACGTGACGGAGAAATGGGGGGCCGACAAGGTCGCCATGATCGTCACGTACGGCACCATCAAGGCGAAGGCCGCCATCAAGGACTCCTCCCGGGTCCTCGGCTACCCGTACGCGATGGGCGACCGGATCACCAAGGCGATGCCGCCGGACGTCATGGGCAAGGGCATCCCGCTCTCCGGCATCACGGACAGCAGCCACCCCCGCTACGGCGAGGCGGGCGAGATCCGCGGGCTGTACGAGAACGACCCGGACGTCCGGAAGGTCATCGACACCGCGCGCGGCATCGAGGGCCTGATCCGCCAGCCCGGCGTGCACGCGGCCGGCGTCATCATGTCCGCGGAGCCGCTGACCGACCACATCCCGGTCTGGACCCGGCACACCGACGGCGTCACCATCACGCAGTTCGACTACCCCACTTGCGAGGGCCTCGGCCTCCTCAAGATGGACTTCCTCGGCCTGCGCAACCTGACGATCATGGACGACGCCGTCAAGGCGATCGAGAAGAACAAGGGCGTCAAGATCAACCTGCTTGATCTGCCCCTCGACGACAAGCCGACCTACGAACTGCTCTCCCGTGGCGACACCCTCGGCGTCTTCCAGCTCGACGGCGGGCCGATGCGCTCGCTGCTGCGCCTGATGAAGCCCGACAACTTCGAGGACATCTCCGCCGTCCTCGCGCTGTACCGGCCGGGCCCGATGGGCGTCAACTCCCACACCAACTACGCGCTGCGCAAGAACGGGCAGCAGGAGATCACCCCGATCCACCCGGAGCTGGAGGAGCCCCTGGAGGAGGTGCTCCGGCCCACCTACGGCCTGATCGTCTACCAGGAGCAGGTGCAGAAGGCCGCGCAGATCCTGGCCGGCTACTCGCTCGGCCAGGCCGACCTGCTGCGCCGTGCGATGGGCAAGAAGAAGAAGGAGATCCTGGAGGCGGAGTTCGTCCCCTTCCAGAAGGGCTGCCGCGAGCGCGGCTACTCCGACGCGGCCATCCAGGCGGTGTGGGACGTCCTCGTCCCCTTCTCCGGCTACGCGTTCAACAAAGCGCACACCGCCGGGTACGGGCTGGTCTCGTACTGGACGGCGTACCTCAAGGCCAACTACCCGGCCGAGTACATGTCCGGGCTGCTCACCTCCGTCAAGGACGACAAGGACAAGTCGGCGGTCTACCTCAACGAGTGCCGCAAGATGGGCATCCAGGTGCTGCCGCCGGACGTCAACGAGTCGGACTCGGACTTCACGCCGCACGGCAGCGAGACCGTCCGGTTCGGCCTGACCGCGATCCGCAACGTCGGCGGGCCGGTGGTCGAGTCGATGATCCGCACCCGGAAGGCGAAGGGGAAGTTCGCCTCCTTCCCGGACTTCCTGGAGAAGGTGGAGTCGGTGGTCTGCAACAAGCGGACCGTCGAATCGCTGATCAAGGCCGGCTCCTTCGACTCGCTCGGGCACACCCGCAAGGGCCTGAGCGCGCAGTTCGAGCCGATGATCGACAACGTCGTCGGGGTGAAGCGCAAGGAGGCCGAGGGGCAGTTCGACCTCTTCGGCGGCGACACCGCCTCGGACGAGCCGAGCTTCGGACTGGACGTCGTGTTCTCCGAGGAGGAGTGGGAGAAGTCCTTCCTGCTCACCCAGGAGCGGGAGATGCTCGGCCTGTACGTCTCCTCGCACCCGCTGCACGGCATCGAGCACGTGCTCGCCGACAAGGCGGACTGCGCGGTCGCGGACCTCGCGGAGCGCCCGGACGGGACGATCGTCACCATCGGCGGCATCATCTCGGGCCTCCAGCGGAAGATGACCAAGCAGGGCAACGCCTGGGCGATCGCCACCGTCGAGGACCTGGCGGGCTCGATCGACTGCATGTTCTTCCCGGCGAGCTACCAGCTGGTCTCCTCCCAACTCGTCGAGGACGCCGTGGTGTTCGTGCGCGGCAAGCTGGACAAGCGGGAGGACGTGCCGCGGCTGATGGGCATGGAGCTGTCCGCCCCGGACCTCTCCAACGCCCACGCCGAGGCGCCGATCGTCATCAACATCCCGTCCGGGAAGGTCACCCCGCCGCTGGTCGCCCGGCTCAGCGAGGTGCTGACCCACCACAAGGGCACGACCGAGGTGCGGGTGCGGCTGGAGGGGCGCACCAAGACCACGGTGCTGCGGCTGGACCGGCACCGGGTGAAGTCCGACCCGGCGCTGTTCGGGGACTTGAAGCAGCTGCTCGGGCCGAGCTGCCTGGTGGTCTGACCGGGGGAAGGGTGGCGGGGCGTTGGTCAGCCCCCGCTGCCCAGCCCCGGCGGGACGGCCGTGTGGAGCGCCGAGACGAAGGCCGAGATCGCCGGGTGGGAGCCCGCGCCGGCCCGGAAGGCGGCGCGGGTGCGGCGGTACATCGGCAGCCGGGTGAGGACCACGCCGGGCGGGGGCTGGGCGGTGCCCAGGTGGGGGACCAGCGCCACCCCCTGGCCCGCGGCGACGAGTGAGAGCACCGTGGTGAAGTCGTCGATCTGGTGCCGGATCCGGGGCGCGAAGCCCGCCGCCTCGCAGGCACGGACGGCCATGGTGTGGCAGAGCGTGCCCGGCGGGGAGGTGATCCACGGCGCGCCGCGCTGCTCGGCGAGCACCGCCGGGGCGCGGGCGGCCAGGTACATCGGCTCGGTGAAGACCGGGCGGGTCACGGCCAGGCCCGGTTCCGGGTCGGCCGGGACGAGGTCGTACTCGTGCACCAGCGCCACGTCCAGCTCGCCCGCGCGCAGCGCCGCGCCGACGGCCGCCGGGTCCACCTCGGTGACCATCGGCTCCAGCCCCGGGTGCCAGGAGGCCAGCCCGGCGAGCACCGCCGGGATGATCGCGCGGGCCGCCGAGGGGTAGGTGCCGATCCGCAGCGGACCGGCCAACCCCCTTTTGGCGTGGGCGAGTTCGGCGTCCGCCTGTTCCAGCAGGGCGAGTACGGACTCGGCGTGGCGGACCAGGCCCCGCCCGGCCGGGGTGAGGGTGACCCGCCGCCCGGTGCGCTCCAGCAGCGGGACGCCGGCCTCCTTCTCCAGGACGGACAGCTGCTGGGACACCGCCGAGGCGCTGAACGACAGGGCCTCGGCGACGGCCGCGATGGTGCCGAGGTGGGCGAGTTCGCGCAGCAGGCGCAGACGTCGGACATCGAGCATCGGCCCAGCTTACGAGAAGCGTCGGAAATGTGAACTGGACCCGGGCGATCACCGGACCGCAGGATCGTCGGTATGGAACTCAAGGGCATCCACGTCCCCCTGATCACCCCCTTCGCCGCCGACGGCTCCGTCGCCCTCGACGCGCTGGAGAAGCTCGCGCACGAGGTCCTGGACGCCGGGGCGGCCGGCCTGGTCGCGCTCGGCACCACCGGCGAGCCCGCCGCGCTCACCGCCGAGGAGCGGGACGCGGTGGTCGACGTCGCCGCGGCCGCCTGCGCCGCGCGCGGGGCCCAGCTGACCGTCGGTGCCTCCGGCGGCGACACCCGGGCCGTCGGCGAGGCGCTGGCCGTGCTCGGCGCGCGGGTGCCGGGGGCGGCGGCGCTGGTCACCACGCCCGCCTTCGTCCGGGCCGGCGAGGCCGGGACGGTCGCGCACTTCCGGGCCCTGGCCGCGGGCAGCCCGCTGCCGCTGGTCGTCTACCACATCCCGTACCGCACCGGGCAGCAGCTCTCCACCGCCGCGCTGCGCGAACTGGCCGCGATCGAGGGCGTGGTGGGCGTCAAGTACGCGACCGGCGGGCTGGACCAGACGGCGGCCGAACTGCTCGCCGAGGCCCCCGCCGGATTCGCCTTCCTCACCGGGGAGGACGCCTTCCTGTCGCCGATGCTGGCGCTGGGCGCGGCCGGCGGCATCCTCGCCTCCGCGCACCTGGCGACCGCCCGCTTCGTCGAGCTGTACGAGGCCTGGCGGGCCGGGGACGTCGAGCGGGCCCGGGAGCTGGGGCACCGGCTGACCGGGCTGGCGCTGTCCGCCTTCACGGCGCCGAACCCGACGGTGACCAAGGGCGTGCTGCACGCCCAGGGGCGGATCCCGACCCCGGACGTGCGGCTGCCGCTGCTGCCGGCCGGGGAGGCGGAGGTCGCGGCCGCGCTGGCCCTCGCCAATGGTCTGGACCACTGAGGGCTGTCCGGAGCCCCTCTCACACCGTGGAATACCAGGTCGCCCCACCCGCGTGACAAGGCATGATGGGCAGAGTGCGGCTGTAGACAGCACCATTCAGAGGAGTAGTCGGAATGAAGATCGGCATTGTCGGTGCCACCGGCCAGGTCGGCAGCGTGGTCCGCGAGATCCTGGCCGAGCGGGCTGGTCGTGAAGGCGGACTGGGCCCGGTGGAGCAGCTGCGGCTGTTCGCCTCGGCCCGTTCGGCCGGGCGCACGCTGCCCTGGCAGGGCACCGAGGTCACCGTCGAGGACGCTGCCACGGCCGACTACACCGGCCTGGACATCGTGATCTTCTCGGCCGGCGGCTCCACCTCCAAGGCCCTGGCCCCCAAGGTCGCCGCCTCCGGAGCCGTCGTCATCGACAACTCCTCCGCCTGGCGCCGTGACCCCGAGGTCCCGCTGGTCGTCTCCGAGGTCAACCCGGAGGCCATCGCCGACCGCCCCAAGGGGATCATCGCCAACCCCAACTGCACCACCATGGCCGCCATGCCCGTGCTGCGCCCGCTGCACGAGGAGGCGGGGCTCGCCGCCCTGGTCGTCTCCACCTACCAGGCCGTCTCCGGCAGTGGCGTCGCCGGTGTCGCCGAACTCCAGGACCAGGCCGCCAAGGTCGTGGACGGCGCCTCCGCGCTCGCCCACGACGGCTCCGCCGTCGAGTTCCCCGAGCCCAAGGTCTACCGGCGGCCGATCGCCTTCAACGTGGTGCCGCTGGCCGGCTCCATCGTCGAGGACGGCTCCAACGAGACCGACGAGGAGCAGAAGCTCCGCCACGAGAGCCGCAAGATCCTCGGCATCCCCGGGCTCAAGGTCGCCGGCACCTGCGTGCGCGTCCCGGTCTTCTCCGGCCACTCGCTGCAGATCAACGCCCGCTTCGAGCGCCCGATCAGCCCCGAGCGCGCCGCCGAGCTGCTCGCCGCCGCCCCCGGCGTCGAGCTGTCCGAGATCCCCACCCCGCTCCAGGCCGCCGGCCAGGACCCGAGCTACGTGGGCCGGATCCGGGCCGACGAGACGGTGGAGCACGGCCTGTCGCTGTTCGTCTCCAACGACAACCTGCGCAAGGGCGCGGCGCTCAACGCCGTCCAGCTCGCCGAGCTGGTCGCCGCCGAGCTCAAGGGCTGACCCGGGTCAACCCCGCGTGACGTTTGGCGGGCCCCGTCGTTGAACGGGGCCCGCCTTCGTGTTTCTTTGCGACTCATTGGGGCGGCTGTTGCGTGACCGGGACATCCGCCGAGGTTCGGGCCCCGAACCATGGGGAAAAGGTGACCCAACGATCGGGCGGTCAGGGGGCCCCTCACCCCGCACGCCGGGTCGACGGGCGGACCGCCCACCCAGACCGACCATCGAGGGCGAGCGGAAAGAGGTGCGCGGATGGACCGCTGTGTCGTCCTGGTGGATGCCGGATACCTGTTGGGCGCCGCCGCCAGCCTGCTCGCCGGAGACCCCTCCCGCTCCAAGGTCACCGTCGACCACACCGCGCTGATCAGCGCCCTGCGCGAACGCGCCGAGGCCGAGACCGGGCTGCCGCTGCTGCGGATCTACTGGTTCGACGCGGCCCCCGACCGCCGCCCGATGCCCGAGCACCGGCGGCTGCGGGTGCTGCCCCGGGTCACCGTGCGGCTGGGCGCCCTCACCCGGGCCGAGGGGCGCTGGGTGCAGAAGGGCGTCGACGCCGCGATGCACGCCGAGCTCTCCGAACTCGCCCGCAACCGGGCCTGCGCGGACGTCGTCCTGATCACCGGCGACGGGGACCTGCTGCCCGGCATGATGACCGCCAAGGAGCACGGCGTGGCCGTGCACCTGTGGGCGTTGCAGGCCGCCGACGGGGACTTCAACCAGTCCGAGGACCTGGTCGGCGAGGCCGACGAGCGGCGGGTCCTGGACCGCGAGTGGATCGAGGGGTCCTTCTCGCTGCGCGACCACTCCACCGTCTTCCCGGCGCCCGGGACGGGCGGCGCCCGGCAGGAGATCGCCAAGATCCTCGCCGCCCCGCCGGCCCCGCTGCCCAGCGTGGTGCCCCCCGGCGTGCGGCCGGCCGCCGCCGAGGCGGTGCCCGAGGAGCCCGCCGTCAACGGGCGGCCCCAGCCGGCCGCCGCCCTGCGGGTGGTGCCCACCCCGAAGGACCTCGCCGGGCGGGTCTCGGCCGTCACCCCGATCACCGCGGCGGCGAACGGGCACGTCAACGGGCACGCCAACGGACACGCCGCGGCCGGGCAGGCCACCAACGGGCAGGTGGCCGGCGGACCGGTGCTGCGGTGGTCCTCCGACCGGGGCTGGGTCGACCGGCCCGCCCCCGAGCCCTCCGTCACCGCCGGGGACGGCCTGCCCACGCTGGCCCAGCTCACCACCGCCGAACAGCGCTGGGCCGACCGCGAGGAGGACATCACCACCATCGGCGGCGACGCCCACGAGGTCGGGCAGGTCTTCGCCCGCCGCTGGAGCGACCGCCTCGGCGACCTCGAACGGCTCACCCTGCTCTGGCCCGACTACCCGCGCATCCCGCACCGGGTCGACGGCGAGCTGCTGCGCTACGCGGCCCGCTTCGGACTGCTCGCCCACAAGGACGACCAGATCGACGAGCACGACCGCTACGCCATCCGGGCGGGGTTCTGGAAGGAACTGGCGGTCCGGGTCCCGGGCGGGTCGATGGTGGTGGACGACTGACGCGCCCCGGCGGGCTCCGGCTTCCGCCTGGCTTCCCCCGGCGATCGGGCCTCGGCGATCGGCCCCCGTTGTCCGGTTCGCCCGTGTGAGCGCGTAAAGTCTCCGGTCGTGGAAGAGACGGCCGGGCGAGCACCCCAGGACACCCCCGCGCCGTGCGTCGCCGTACGCGAACTGGTCCGGACCTACCGCACCGGACGTGGCGCCGCCGCCACCGAGATCCGGGCCAACGACGGGATCAGCCTGACCGTCCGCGCGGGCGAGGTCTTCGGGCTGCTCGGCCCCAACGGCGCCGGGAAGTCCACCCTCGTCCGCCAGCTCACCGGCCTGCTGCGGCCGGACTCCGGCACCGTCGAACTGCTCGGGCACGACATCGTGCGGCACCCGGAGCGGGCCGCCCGGCTGCTCGGCTACCTCGGGCAGGAATCCACCGCGCTGGACGAGCTGACCGTCGCGCTGGCCGCCGAGACCACCGGACGGCTGCGCGGGCTCTCGCGCGCGGCGGCCCGCGGCGCGGCCGCGGACGTCCTCACCGAACTCGGGCTGGAGCCGATCGCCGCCCGGCCGCTGGCCAAGCTGTCCGGCGGGCAGCGGCGGCTCGCCTGCTTCGCGGCCACCCTGGTGGGGGAGCGGCCGCTGCTCGTCCTGGACGAACCCACCACCGGCATGGACCCGGTCGCCCGGCGGGCCGTCTGGTCGGCCGTCGACCGGCGGCGGGCCGAGCACGGGACGACGGTGCTGCTGGTCACCCACAACGTGATCGAGGCGGAGACCGTGCTCGACCGGGTCGCCGTGATCGACGAGGGCCGGGTGATCGCCTGCGACACGCCCGGCGGACTCAAGGCCCTGGTGGACGGCGACGTCCGGCTCGACCTGGTCTGGCGGGACGAGGCGCCGATCGGCGTCCCCGCCGTCGCCGAACTGGCCGCGCGCGCCGAACGCACCGGACGCCGCTGGACCGTCCGCACCACCCCCGAGCAGGCCCGCGAACTGGTCGCCGCCGTCACCACCGGCCCGGCCTTCGCCGCCCTCGACGACTTCACCCTCGCCACCCCGAGCCTTGAGGACGCCTACCTCAAGCTGGGCGGCCGCCACGGAGGACTGGCCAAGTGACGCTGCTCTCGGTGCCCCCGCAGACCGGCCGGTCCACGGCCGGCGCCGCCCCGCTCGCCCCCGCCGCCCGGCTGCTGCCCGCCCTCGCCGCGGTGTACCGGGCGCAGCTCACCCGGGCGAAGGTCGCGCGGATCCCGCTGCTGTTCGTGGCCACCTTCCAGTCCGTCGGCATCCTGGTGATGATGCGGGGCGTCGTGGACGGCGGGCAGACCTCGGCGGCGCGGTCGGTGGTCGCCGGGTCGAGCGTGCTGGTGGTGGCGTTCGTCGCGCTCAACCTGCTGGCCCAGTACTTCGGGAAGCTCCGCGCCACCGGCGGCCTCGACCACTACGCGACGCTGCCCGTCCCGGCCGCCTCGGTGGTGCTCGGCGCGGCCGCCGCGTACGCCTCGTTCACGCTGCCCGGCACGCTCGTCACGGCGGGCATCGGCGCGGTGATGTTCGGGCTGCCGCTCGGACAGCTGTGGGTGCTGCTCGCCGTGGTACCGCTCGCCGGGGCCGCGCTGTCCGGGCTGGGCGCGGCCTGCGGGCTGCTGGCGCCGCGGCAGGAGATCGCGACGATGCTGGGGCAGCTCGGCATGTCGGCGGCGCTGCTGCTCGGCGTGCTGCCGGTCGACCACCTGCCGCAGCCGGTGCTGTGGCTGCGCGACCTGCTGCCGTCGACGTACGGGGTGGAGGCGTTCGCGCGGACCTTCGCGCCGGACCCGGACTGGGGGATGGTGCTCGCCGACCTCGGGGTCTGCGCGGGGGTGGGCGTGGTGTCGCTGGCCCTGGCCACCTGGGCGTACCGGCGGGCCGTCGCGCGGTAGGGCGCGCCTTCCGGATCTTGCCGGGTGGGTGGTGCGGTGGGCGGTGCGGCCGTTCGGACGGACGTCGTGAAACGATGGGACCCGTGACCGTACCGAACACACCTCCGGAACCCGCCCGCGCCGACGTGCCGGCCGAGCCGGGAGCCGTACCCGACCCGTTCGCACCGCCGCCGGCCTCCGACCAGGAGCCGCCCGCCGGCCTGCCCGCCGTGCCGCCCGCGGGCGTGCACCGGGTGCCGGACGAGCTGCGGATCGGCGCCGGGGTGGTGCTGGTGTGCCTGCTGGCCGGACTGGCGATGGCCGGGCTGTGGGCCTGGCTGGCGCCCAAGGTGCCGCTGGTCGTGGACGGCGACCGGATCCTCTACGTGGACCCCGAGGGCGAGCAGCGGGCCGGTGCCGACGCGGTGTTCGTGCTGATCGGGCTGGGCGCCGGCATCCTCACCGCGCTCGGCGCCTTCCTGGTGACCCGCAAGCGCGGCGGCGGGATCGCCGTCGCGCTGGGGCTGGCGATCGGCGGACTGCTCGGCTCGTACGGGGCCTGGAAGCTCGGCCGCTGGCTCGGGCCGAGCGACAACCTGATCGGCGAGGCCCGGCGGGTCGGCAACGGCGGGCACTTCGACGCGAGCATCGACCTGGGGGCGCTGGGCGCGCTGCTGGTGTGGCCGATGGCGGCGATGGTGGTGCTGCTGGCGCTGTCGGCGGCGTTCGGGAAGCGGGAGGAGGACCCGCCGCCGTACTGGGGGGTGCCGGCGGGGTCGTACGGGGACCCTGCGGGGCCTCCTGCGGAGACGCCGGTGGACGCCGGGCAGGTCGCTCCGGTGGACGTGCGGCCGGTGGACGCGGCTCCGGAGGAGCGTCGGCAGGGCTGAGAGCGTGAGCGGGGCGGAGGGCCGACGGCCGGGTGCGGGCCGGGTAGGCCAACCGAAACCATCCGTTGACCTGCACGCACACGAGGGCGGGGACCGGTACTCGGTCCCCGCCCTCGTCGGGTCTCAGCGGTGGGTCGCGGCCTTGCGGCGGCGTGCGACCACGAACAGCGCGCCGCCGACGGCGATGGCCGCCGCGCCGGTGCCCGCGATCAGGAGCGTGCCGTTGCTACCGGTGTGGGCGAGGTCGCCGCTCGTCGCGTGGGCGCTGGGGGAGGCGGTGCCTGCGGCCGAGGCCGTCGTGCTCGGGGCCTGGCCCGGCGTCGAGGGCGTGGCGGTCGGCCGCGCGATCGGCGGGGCGGAGGTCGGGCGGCTGCTCGGCGTCGGGCCCTGCGAGGGCTCCGAGGTCGGGACGGGGCCGGGGATCGAGCCGCTCGCCTTGGTGCCCAGCTGGACCGAGACCGACTCGTGCGACGGGTCCGGTTCGAAGGACAGCTTGGCGATCGTGGCGCCGGTGCCGTACAGGCTGTCCTGGTCCTGGAGCGTCACCTGGACGGTCGGCTGCGTGGTGCCGGCGTCGATCGACAGCCCGAACGGGAACACCTTCTCCAGCCCGCTCGCCACCCAGATCGGGGACTCGCACAGGTACTTGTCCGGGTGGGCGACCTGCTTGCCGTTCTCCCAGGTCTTGGGTCGGCAGCCGTCCGGCACCTTGGTCACGGTGACGCCGGCGGGGATCGCGGCCTGGACGGTCACGACCGCGTCGCCGCTGCGGTAGAAGATCGAGGCCGGCCCGCTGTTGCGGAAGCCGACCGACAGCGTGCCCTGCTTGTCGCCGTTGGGCTTCCAGGAGCCCAGCGCGGAGAAGTCGGCGGTGTTCGTGGCCAGCACGTTCTGCTCGACGCGGTTGTCGTAGCTCGTGCGGGGGGCACTGAGCAGGCCGGGGTCGTTGGTCGGCTTCACGGTCAGGGCCGGGCCGGTGCCGTGCTGGAAGGTCAGCCGCTTGCGCCAGTCCGAGATCTCGGAGAACTGGGCGTCCTCGGTCGGGGACACCGTGATGTCCGCGAAGGTGTACCAGGCGCTGTCGGTGATGCCGAGCTGCAGCGCGTCCAGGGCGACCACCTGACCGGGCGCGACCGTGGTGTCCACGGTGCAGATCGCGATGGAGTCACCGGGCCAGGTCTTCTCGCCCCAGCCGCCGTCCGGCTCGGACGCGAACTCGCAGTTCGACGGGCGCTGCTTGAAGTCGATGCCGGAGATGGCGTCGACGGCCACCACGACCTTGCCGGCCGGCAGGTCACCGACGTTGGCGAACTCCACCGACGGCGTCAGCACAGTGCCGGGCTTGACGTTGTTCTGGTCGGCGAGCGGCTTGGCCTTGAAGTCCGGCCCGCCGACGTCGACCCGGACGTCCCGGCTCGCGCTCTGCGCGTTGGACGCCGTCAGCTTCATGTGCAGCACTCCGTGGCTGCCCGGGGTCGCCCCCTGCACAGCACTGAGCCACGGGTTGTACAGGAGGTTGATCCGGTCGAAGTTCAGCTCGCGCTGGTCGCACGTGATGGTCTTGCCCGCGGTCGCGCAACCGGGAACGGTCAGGTCCGCGACGCCCGCCAGATCGGCGGTGTCGAACACGACCTTCACGTCGTGCGCGGTGCCCGAGCCGATCCGGCCGAGCTCTATGTGCAGGTTCTCGCTGCCCCGACCTGGCTGCGCAGGCTTGGTCGGGATCTGGACGGTGGAGTTCGAGAATCCGGAGAAGGTGAGCTTCAGGTCGTCCGCGTGCGCCGGGACGGCGGTCGCCCCGAGGACGACGGCGGCGATGGTGAAGGGCGCGTAGAGCGCGCGTCTGCGCGAGTTGCGCATGTGGAAGGTCCCCCTGGGGTTGTGACGGGCATGCCGGGACGGATCTGCCAGGACGGGCATGCCGACGGGAACATCTACTCGACCGGTGGAGCGGTCCGCAATTTCCGTCGGCGTGACGCCCTATCAGATGTGGTTGATCGGGTAAGGAATGTCCGAGAAAGGCACACTCTTTCCCGGTGAAGATTTTTGCCGCCCTTGAAAATCCCGTCATCCGGCCGTTACCGGTCGGCTCGCCGGGTGCGGGCCGGGGCCTTCCGCCTCGTGGAGAACCCCCCGTACCCCTTTTCGGGGCGCGGGGGGTTCTTTCGTTCTGTTCGTTCTGTTCGGTCTGTTCGTTCAGCGGGCGATCGGGGCGGTGGCGGCGCGAGTGAGGGCGATCAGGTCGGCGGGGGCCAGTTCCACTTCGAGGCCTCGGCGGCCCGCCGACACGTAGACGGTGGGGTGGGTGAGGGCGCTGGCGTCGACCACGGTGCGCAGCGGGCGGCGCTGGCCGAGCGGGGAGATGCCGCCGAGGACGTAGCCGCTGCTGCGTTCGGCGGCGGCCGGGTCGGCCATCGCGGCGCGCTTGCCGCCGACGGCCGTGGCCAGGGCCTTGAGGTCGAGCTGGCCGGCGACCGGGACGACGCCGACGGTGAGGGTGCCGTCCACGTCGGCGACCAGGGTCTTGAAGACCCGTTCGGCGGCCACGCCCAGGGCCTCGGCGGCCTCGCCGCCGTAGGAGGCGGCGGCCGGGTCGTGCGCGTAGGCGTGGACGGTGTAGGGGACGGCGGCGGTCTCCAGAGCGACGGTCGCGGGCGTGCCCTGGCCGCCCTTCTTCGGCTTCTTGGCCATGCGCGGGTGCCTCGGGTCGGTGGGGTTTCGTCAGGGTCGGTCTCGGTGGGGTCGGTCTCGCTGGGGTCAGTTGGGGCTGAACGACTGGCGGGTGAGGTCGACCGCGGGCAGCGAGGGCAGCCAGCTGAGCACCGCGCTCTCGCGGCGCAGCAGGTCGAGTTCGGTGCGCAGCCGCTGGGCGGTGTCGGGGCAGGCGAGCAGCTGCTGCTTGACCGGGGTCTCGAACACCGAGGCGGCGGCGACCAGGTAGGAGAGCACCTGGGGGTCGTCGGGGAGCTCCTGGCGGCCGTGGGTGCTGGCCTCGCGGGCGCCGGCCAGGCGCTTCTGGTAGACCCGGAAGGCGCGCTCGACCTCGGCGGCGAGGGCGCCGGAGCCCTCGCCGGGAAGCTCCTCCACCGGCTCGATCTCACCGGTCAGGTACGGGCCGGTGACGTCGACCGAGCTGAGCCGGAACCGGGTGGTGCCGGTGACCAGCAGCTCGTAGCGGCCGTCCGGCTGGGGCTGGACGGAGGAGACGTCGGCGACGCAGCCGATGTGGTAGACCGCCTCCAGCGGGTCCCCGGTGGCGGTGCCCAGGCCGTCCAGCGGCCCGGCCGGGCCGTCCTCGGCGGGCCGTACCGGGGCGACCTCGCGGCCGTCCTTGATGGCGAGCACGCCGAAGCGGCGCGGCTCGTCCTCGGGCTGTTCGAGCAGATCGGCGACGAGCCGGCGGTAACGCTCCTCGAAGACGTTCAGGGGCAGCACCAGGCCCGGGTAGAGCACGGTGTTCAGCGGGAAGAGCGGCAGCCGTTCTGTCACGGCGGACAGCGTAGTTCTTCGGGGCCGGGCTTTGTCGCGCAGTAACCGCAGCCCCGTCCCGCGGACACGCACCGTGTTCACGCGGTGGCGACCAGCCCGCCCCCGCGCAGGGCCGCGCGGGCACGGGCGGCGCCGCCGGGCGTGGCTGCGGCGCCACTGCCGATCGTGAGGGTCCTGGCGCCGCCGAGGCCCGCACACGGGCGGCAGATGCCGGGGCGGGGCACCGGGTCGTGGCACTTGGCGCACTCCGCGGGTATGGCCTGAGGTGCACGGGCGGGCGGCAGCTTGCGTTGGAGGCGGTCGCGCAGGATCGCCACCGGGGAGTGCAGCGGCGAGGGCAGGCCGGGAAGCAGGGCGTGGGCCAACTCGGCCGCCGTGCTGCCGCGTTCCAGCCACTGGGCGACGAGCGGTGCCAGTTGCTGCGCCTCGGCCTCGCCGAGGCGCAGCCGGGGCTCGGGCCGGATCGCGCGGAAGAGTGCGGACACCGCCCTGCGGGTCTGCTCGTCCGCTCGCGTCAACTGGGCGGGGAGGGTGGGTACTTCTCCCGGGTCCTTTACTACAGGGCTGTCAGGGGGACCGGCCTCGGGCTCACCGGAGTCCGAGGAGCGGGCACTCGGTGACGCCGGTCGCTGCGGGGCGTCGTACACGTGCACATCGGTACGGAGCGTGCCGTCGGGCATCCGGACCGTCTCGACCCGGTAGTACCCGGCGTCCTTGAGCTCGTTGAGCGCCCTGCGGACGGCGCCGCGCCCCTGCGGGCTGCTGTCGGCCATGTGCCGTCCGTCCTCGCGCCAGCCGTCGGGGCGGGAGAGGAGGTCGGAGAGGAGGCCCCGGGCGGTGTAGCTGAGGCGACGGTCCTGGAGGAGGCCGTTCGGAAGTACGGTGAAACAGCGCGCGTGGGCGCTACGATGAATCTGCATGGGGAGTGTGTGCTCCTGGTGCCAGACCCCGGGGTGTTCCAGCACCGCCGGGGTCTTCTATGTTCTGTTGATGATGCGGAAAGTAGCACAGTCGCTACACGGAGTGCCAACCATTCGGGGGAATCCGCAGTTGGGAGGGACAGGCGACGGTGAGGTCTGCCTGACGGCACCCGAAGCGATCCGGCGGTATGGCCGAAGGTGGCTAGCGCACCACGGGGATCTCCCCGGAGCGCCAGTCGGCCAGCCGCTTGCGGATGTTCGACACCATCGGCAGCCCGTCCGTCTCGTCCGGGGTGAACCACGCCACCTCGTGGGACTCATCGGACACCCGCAACTCCCCACCGAGCGGGCGTCCGAGGAGGCAGATCGAGAACTCCTGGCGGACCTCGCCATCGTCGTAGGCGAAGACGTGGCCGGGGTCGGTGTAGGTGCCGACGATCCCGGTGATCTCGATATCGATGCCGGTCTCCTCGCGCGTCTCGCGGACACCGCAACCGGCGAGCGACTCACCGATGTCCATCTTGCCGCCGGGCAGGGCCCACATCCCGTTGTCGGTCCGGCGCTGGAGCAGAACGCGGCCCGCGCCGTCGACCACGACGACGGAAGCGGCCGGGACCAGCGAGTTCGCCTTGGGGGCGTTCGGGTCGTCCTCGTAATCACGCCTGGGCACGATCCACCACCTCTGCTGCCGGGACCGATACATCCCGCCCCTTCGCCCACAAGTCCTCGATGTGGCCCGCGAAGCGATCGAATACGCCGTCGTCCTGGGCCCGCCTGAGGTGCATCATCGGAGCGTCATGGCCGATCCTACCCGGCAGCAGCGGTGTGACGATCATGTCGTCGTCGAAGCGGAAGACGCTCAGTGAGACGTGTGCGGTCTCGTATCGCGCCTCGATCGGCGTGTCCCGTAGCTTGGCCAGCTCGGACAGGGTGACCTCGATCCGGGTCGAAAGGCTCAGCGGCACGCCCTCCTCCAGCTCCCGCTGACGGGTGACCGGATGTCCGGGCTCACCAAGAATGAAGCGAACCTGGACGCCGGCCTCCGCCTTCTGCCGTAGCAGGCCGCCGAAGTTCGCGTGCTCCAGCCAAAGGAAGTAGTTGGTGTACCCGGCGAACGTCATCTCCCGAGTTGCCCCCTTATCAACTGACGCCACAGCGAAGCCGGCGCTGCCGACCGGTACGGGTACATCTGCACCAGCTCCCGATCTGGCCCCGACTTCACGAGTTGCTGTACGGATGGCCAGAGCACGGCTTCCTCCTCACCCAGGGCCTTACTGGCGGCTGAGCGATGTCGAGCATGGGGCTCGCGCGAGGGGTTGGCGAGCCACCGGTCGACGGTCTTGGGATCGACCCCGCACACACGCGCGAGCCTGGACGAGGTCATGTTGGCACGGGCCATTGCGTCACGGAGCGGGCTGTTCACCGACCGACCTTCCACGTTGGGGACGTTTCAAGGTCTACCAGCCAGACGTCCTAAACGTCCCGAAAACGCGGTATGACGTCCTGTCAGAGTGCCCGACGATTCGAGCGTGACAGATGCGGCAGCCTTTCAGCTGCTTCCTCTCCCTTTCGAGGACCCCATGCTCACTGCCCACCGCCCCCGCACATTCGCCGCCCGTCTCGACTCCTGCGTCGAATCCACGCCCCTGGCCCGGCACTTGATCCGGGCCTACCTCTGCGCGCTCCCCGCCGGTGACCGATACTGCGATGTCGCCGAACTTCTCCTCGGCGAACTCTTCGCCAATGCTGTCCAGCACGCCGACGCCCCCGACGACCGCCTCATCGAGATCCGGTTCGCCGTCAGCGGCGACCTTCTGCGCCTCGAAGTCCACGACGCCGGATCCGGGCGGCCCTCCGTCCGCTCCGCCTCCTTGGAGGAGGAGTGCGGGCGTGGGCTGTTCCTCGTCAACGAGCTGGCCGAGCGTTGGGGTTGCTGCCCCCGGGCCGGCGGGGTCGGCAAGTTCGTCTGGGCCCTCATTGCTCCCGCCTTCGCCCTCGCCTGAAAGCCCGCTCCCGATGCTGCCTCCGCTGCCCACCCTCGCCCGGCACGCCCTCGACCGAGGCCACACCCCCGCCGAGACCTACGCCCTTCTGGCCCGCCGCACCGGCGAACCCCTCCCCGCCGCCCGCGCCGTCTGCCTCGCCCTCCACATCCCCCTCGCCGAGACCACCATCCGCCTCGACGAGTGCCACGACGCCCTCCTCGCCGACCCCCGCCCCGGCACCGAGGCCGACACCGGCGAACTCCTCGAAGCCCTCGGCGTCTTCGACGTCCCCAAGGACCTCACCGCCACCGAACTCGCCGTCGTCGACCACTTCCTCACCGCCATCGACGCCCTCGGCGGCATCCGCCCCGGCCACCAACACGGCCTCGCCCGCTGGTTCACCACCGGCAACCTCACCGCCGCCTACCTCTCCCTCGCCGCCGCCCACCCCCGCCCCACCACCGGCAACCCCACCCAGTACTGGACCACCCTCGTCACCGCCGGCGAACTCCTCACCACCACCCCCACCCCCGACCCCCGCATCAAAACCGCCCTCACCCACTGCCGCAGCCAAGCCGCCACCTGGTAGGCACCGGAAGTCGACCCCGCCGACTTCCTGCGCAGGAGTCGTGGGCGGGTGGGGCGGTTTGGCCAGGGGGGCGGGGGGGCC
>NZ_JBHZCN010000097.1:0-35797 GCF_042755465.1 Kitasatospora sp. NPDC059160
CCCGTCGTCCCCCGCCCCCCGGTCCCCCCCACCCCCCGCCCCCCGGTGTCGCCGGGGCCCCCGCGCCCCGCCCCCCCCCCCGCCGCCCCCCACCCTGGGGCCGGGGGCCGGCGGGGCGTCACTGCCAGGCGCGGTTGACCGCGTCGCGGGCCTGGCCCAGGTACTGCTGGTAGGTGCCGAGGTTCCAGGCCGCCCAGGAGGCCCAGCCCCGGCCGGTGCCGTCGTTGTCGATCCGGTAGGCCTTGCGGGCCGACCAGCCCATGTCCTGCCAGTTCTCTGCGGTGACGATCTCCGGGTCGTGGTAGTGCACCTCGGGGTACCAGCGCTCGTTGATCTGCCAGGCCCCGAGGTCCTTGGTGCCCGGGTCGGGGTCGGTGGGCAGGTTGGTGTGGACGGCCAGGCGGTTGCAGCCGGACTCGGCCATGGCGATCGCGACGGCGTAGATCGCGTCGTCGTTGCGGCCCTCACCGGACCTGTCCTTCGCGAAGCCCGCCGCCTTCGCCTCCCGGGCGCAGGCGTCGATGCCGCTCTGGTCCCCGGAGGCGTGGGCGGTGAAGCCCGTCGAGCTGACGGTGAGCGCCAGGGCGACGGCCGAACCGGTCAGCAGTGCACGAGTTCTGCGGAGCACGAGTGTTCTCCCTTCGACGGCGGCCCGGGATCGGGCCGGGTACGAGGAAGGACGCTAGGCGGCACCGGTAGACAAGCGGTCAACGCGGAACGCCCGTACCGCAGGCCCCGTACGGCCGCCGCCCCGGCCACCCTGGCACCCCGTGGGCGCGCGGGAGCGGCCCGGATAGGGTGGAACGGCACGTCAGAGGGCCGGGAGCGGCCGGGAAGGGCCTGGGGCATGGGGAAGAAGAGCGAGCTGGACGACCTGCGGGCGCGGGTGGCCACGCTGGAGGCCGAGGTCGACCGGCTGCGGCGTGAGGCGGCGGCGGCCGGCCGGGCGCCGGCGGTGACCGCCGGGCAGCCCCAGTCGATGACCCGCATCGCGGACGCCGTCGGTGTGATGGTCTCCGGCGGCCGGGCGGAGCAGCCGACCCGGGTCCTCCAGGCACGGACCGGCAGCCCGGAGCGCAGGACCGTAGCGGCCCCGCGGGCCCCGCAGGCCCCGGAGGCCCCGGAGGCCACCGAGCCTGCGGAGACCCGGAGCCTCCCGGTCCCCGCGCACGGCCAGTTCCTGGAGAGCCTGCTGTCGGGTCGTTAGGACAGTCGGCGGCACTCAGATGCCGAGCAGGCCCGCCAGCCTCCCGTGCTCCTCCGGGGTGAGCGGGCGCACCTGGCAGGTGCAGCCGCGCAGGTCGGAGGAGCCCATCTCGGCGTTCGAACCGGCGTCGGTGGTGAGGAGGTTGACGTTGGAGAGGCGCCAGGAGTCCGGGCCGTCGAGCTCGGGGTACCACCAGGAGGCGGAGACGCAGACGCTGTCGTCGCGCAGCCGGTCGGTGACCTTGACCCGGAAGTAGGCCGCCCGGTCGTGCCGGGTGACGGCGGCCCAGGCGCCGTCGGCGAGGCCCCGGTCGGCGGCGGCGCGCGGGGACAGCTCGGCCCGGGGGTGGGGCTCCTTCTCGCGGAGCTGGCCGACCTGGCGGAACTCCGAGTTGAAGTAGAAGGTCGAGTGGCGCGAGGTGAGGATCAGCGGGTGGTCCTCGTCCGGCTGCTCGCGGTCGGTCCACCCGGGCAGCGGGTCGTAGCCCATCATCCGCAGGCCGGGGTGGTGGAAGGTGAACTTGCCGGAGCGCGTCCTGAACCCCTCCTGTTCGTACTTGCGGTAGCGCAGGCCGGTGGCCCGGTACTGCTGGGCCTGGAGGGCCTTCCAGTCCATGCCGATCGGCGCGAGCCGTGCGTCCAGGGCGTCCTGGGCGCTGTCCCAGAACCCCTCCAGGCCCAGCCGGTGGGCGAGTTCGTTGAGGATGGCCTCGTCGGGCCTGCTCTCGCCGAGGGGGTCGACGACCCGGTTGCGGCTGGCCACGTAGTTGGCGTGCTCGACGATCTGGTCCCGCTCCGTCCAACTGGGCACCGGCAGCACGATGTCCGCGTAGCGCACCGTCGGCGTCAGGAAGAGGTCGGCGGCCACGATGAAGGGGACGGCGCGCAGGGCCGCCTCCACCTTCGCCGAGTCCGCGTAGCTGACCAGCAGGTTCGACCCGAAGATGAGCAGGCTGTTCACCGGGTACGGCTCGCCGGTGAGGCAGGCGTCGAAGACCGCCCCGGGGTGCGCCCAGCCGGACATGCCCAGGATGGAGTGCCCTGCGACGAGCCGGTCGCCGCCGGCGCCGTCCGGGAGCAGGTCGTAGCCGGGCATCGCGCGCCTGCCGATGATCCCCGGCGGTTCCCACAGCACGTCGCCGCCGGGGACGTCGACGTTGCCGCACAGTCCGGAGAGCTGGACGAGCAGCCGCGCGGTGCCGAAGGAGTCCCGGCTCTGCTGCGCCCCGGTGCCCAGTTCGATGCCCGCGCTCGCCGCGGTGCCGTACGCCGTCGCGGCCCGGCGGATGAGGTCCGCCGGGACACCGGTGATCCCGGCCGCCCGTTCCGGTGTCCACTCCCGGACGTGGGTGCGCAGTTCCTCGGCGCCGGTGGCGTACCGGGAGACGAACTCCCCTTCCTCCAGGCCCTGTTCGACGATCTCGTGGAGGAGTGCCAGGGCCAGGGCGGTGTCCGTGCCGGGCCGCAGCTGCAGGTGGAGTTCGGCGCGCCGGGCGACGGGGGTGCGGACCGGATCGACGACGATCAGTCTGGTCCCCCGGCTGACGGCGTCAAGCAGCCGGGTGCCGATGACGCCGTCCCCGTGCGTCGCGGGCTTGTTGCTCCCCCACAGCACGACGAGTTCCGGACCGCCCTCGTAGTCGACGAAGCTGAACGCGCCCATCGAGAGGATCCCGGCCATGACGCGCGGGTAGAAGCACACGTGGGCCGGCCCGATGACGTTCGGGGTGCCCAGCGCGTTCCCGAAGCGGAACAGCCACTCCTGGTAGTTGCGGTCGGTGCCCTGGGCGAGCACGATGCTGCGCGGCCCGGCGCCGGCGAGGTCGGCGCGGAGCCTGGCGGCGATGGTGTCGAGCGCCTCCTCCCAGTCGATCTCCTCGAACTCGCCGCTGCCCCGGCTGCCGACCCGCCGCAGCGGGCGGGTCAGCCGGTCGGGGTGGCGGGCGAGCGCGGGCGCCGCCCGGCCCTTCGCGCAGAGGAATCCGCGGTTGTTCGGATTCTCCGGGTCCCCGGCCACGGTGAACTCGTCACGGTTCCCGGGAATTAGCAGAACCCCGCACCCGCCGTGGCAGCTGCGGCAGATGGATCGGACGGCTTCGTTGGTCATTCGGTCGGCCCCCACGTCGAATTAGGGAGAAGCGACGGCGCCCGCTATCGCGAGATCTTGGAATTCACGATCTTGGAATGGTCGTGCACCCGTGGACCGCCGACGGTGCTTTCGACGGTGACCTGTCAAGTCGGGTCGGGCTGAATCAACGTCAACTGTACTGTCCGGAAGCTGACTTGGCAGTGAAGTTCACCGTCGTCGACCACCCTGCTTCCGGGCGTTATGCGGCTTTTCCACCGGATGTTCCACGGGCCGCACGCCCTTTTTGCCCACGTTTTCGAAGTCCTGCATGATCCTTGAAACAGGAATCTTGCGCCCCGTTCAAAGCTGGCCCTAGGATGCCGCCAGTAGGCACCATGCGAAGTCCTTTTTGGAGGGCGTCATGGCATCCTTATCCCCGAAGAATTCCCGGGTCGACTTCTTGCCGGGCGCCGTTCCCACGTCGGACAATCGGTCTGATTCGACTCTTCCCAAACGTTGGTACAACTTTCTCGGCGATCTTCCCGGACACCTGCCGGAAGTCCGCAACGAGGGCAATCCGAGCCCTGCCGAGATTGCCGCGAAGGTGCGCCCGAAGGCCATCCTGGAGCACGACCGGCCGGCCGCACCGTGGGTCCCGATCCCGCAGCCGGTGCAGGACTGGCTGCGGCACGTCGGCCGGCCCACCCCGCTGCACCGGGCCCGGCGCCTGGAGCAGCGGCTGGGCACCGGAGCGCGGATCTACCTCAAGCGCGAGGACGTACTGCCGACCGGCAGCTTCAAGCTCAACTCCGCCATCGCCCAGGCGTACTACGCCGCCGAGGAGGGGCGCCGGACCCTGGTCACCGAGACCGGGGCCGGCCAGTGGGGCATGAGCGTGGCGCTGGCGGCCGCCATGTTCGGCCTCGACGCGGAGGTCTTCATGGTGCGCTGCTCCCTGGAGCAGAAGCCCTACCGCCGGCACTACATGGAGCTCCTCGGCGCGAAGGTCCACCCCTCCCCCTCGCCGTTCACCCCGGTCGGACGCGAGCTGCTCGCCCGCGTCCCCGACCACCCGGGCAGCCTCGGCACCGCGATCAGCGACGCCATCCAGTACGCGCTCGGGAAGGAGTCGGCCGCCTACCTCTCCGGCAGCGGCACCCCGCACGTCTACCTGCACCAGACCCTGCTCGGGCTGGAGGTGCGGGCGCAGCTGGAGGAACTCGGCGAGGACCTCGGCGCCCCCGGGCGGGGCGACCACCTGGTCGCCTGCGCGGGCGGCGGCAGCAACCTCTGCGGCCTGATCGGGCCGTACCTGCGGGCCCGTACGGACGGCGCCGACCTGAGCTTCCTCGCGGCGGAGTCCACCGCGGCGCCGCGGCTCACCGCCGGGGTCTACCGGTACGGCCGCTCCGACGTGGCCGGCTTCACGCCCGAGGTGATGGGCTACTCGATGGGGATGGACTACATCCCCCCGGCCGTCCACGCCGCGGGCCTGCGCAACCACCACAGCTCCGCGATCGTCAGCCTGCTGCGGCACGAGGGCGTCCTGGACGCCGTCGCCTTCGGCGACCCCGAGTCCTTCGCCGCCGGGAGGCTGCTGCTGCAGACCGAGGGCATCCTGCTGGCGCCCGAGTCCAACCACGCGCTCGCCGCCGCCCTCGGTGTGGTGGCCGAGGCCGACGCGCGGCGGCAGCGGCCGGTCGTGGTGGTGCTCGCCAGCGGCTCGGGCCTGCTGGACCTGCAGAGCTACCACGACGTCGGCCGGCCGGCGTAGCACCCGCACCGGGGCGGCGCACGGGCGCGCCCCGCACCACTGGAACTCGTTGCTAGGGGGGGCAATGCGGTTGGCACTACAGGCGCGGCCCGGCGTGCACTGCGAGACGACGACGCTGGGGGCCATGCTGCGCCACGCCGGCGCCGACGTCTCGGAGCCGATGCTGTTCGGGCTCGGGCAGGGCATCGACTTCCAGTACTGGGAACCGCCGGCACCCGGGCTCACACCGATGCTCACCGGGCGCACCGGCGCCGGGGAGCTGGCGCGGAACGCCTGCGCCGCCCTCGGCGTGGAGCTGCGGGAGTCGCAGGAGGCGGACCAGGCCGCCGCCGAGCAGCGGGCCGCCGAGCTGCTGCGCGCCGGGTCCGTGGTCGGCGTGACGGTGGACATCTACTACCTCGACTACTTCACCTCCAAGAGCCACTTCGCCGCCCACTGCATCGCGCTGTACGGCCTCGACGACACCACGGCCTATGTCGTCGACACCGAACAGCAGGGCGGGGCAAGGGAGTTGAGCGTCGAGTCGCTCCGGCTGGCGCGCGGCTCGACGGAGGGGTTCATGCCCTCGCCGAACCGGCAGCTGCACCTCGGCCCGCTGCCGGAGCGGCTGACCGCCGACCCGGAGCCGCTGCTGCTCGACCGGGCGTGGGGCGCGATGCGCGCGGCCGCGCGGACGGTGCTCGACGACCGGGGGCCCCGGTTCGGGATCGCCGGGCTGCGCCGGGCGGCGGCGGAGATCCCCGGCTGGCGGGACGCGCTGGCGTCCGACGTCGAGCTGGTGCCGGCCACCGGGCGGTTCTGGCGCTACGCCGGGACCGGCGGCACCAACTTCCGGGGCCTCTACCTGGACTTCCTCCGCGAGGTGCGGAGCCGCTCCGGGGAGGTCCGGCTCGACCCGGTGATCGGGGCCTTCGAGCAGCTCCGGCAGGACTGGGACGAGGTGATCGAGCTGCTGCTCGGCTACGGCGACGCCGGCAACGGCGCGGTGGGCGGACCGGAGCAACGGCAGCAGCAGCTGAACACGGTCGGGGCCCGGCTGGCCGCGATCGCCGACGCCGAGCAGGCCGCCTTCGGCCGGCTGCTCGACGTCACCACCGACATCGCGGGCTGAACGGCCCCGGGGGATCGCAGAAAGCGGGTCGACCATGGCTGGTGCGCGGGGCAGGGCCGCCGATCGCGTCCACGAGACCGAGGACGGTCTGCAGGGCGACGAGATCGCGGTGAAGTACGACGAGATGCAGCGTCACATCCGGGACCACGGCTGGCTCCAGGAGAAGGTGGACGACGTCCTCGGGGCCGGCATCCGCTCCGGGTCGGTGCTCGAACTCGGTTGCGGCCCAGGATACTTGGGGCTGGAATGGATGAAACAAACGGAAAGTCCGGGTAAACTCACCGGGGTCGACATCTCCGAGGCGATGCTCCGGCGGGCGCGTGCCAACGCCGCCGGTTACGGCCTCGCGGAGCGCTGCACCTACGACTGCGCGGACGTCCTGACCCTGCCCTACCGGGACGACTCCTTCGACCACGTGTTCAGTTCCGCCTCCCTCCACGAGTGGGCGGACCCGGTCCGCGCGCTGTCCGAGCTCCACCGGGTGCTGCGGCCCGGCGGCCACTACTGCGTCACCGACCTGCGCCGGGACGTCGACCGCGTCACCTTCCAGTTCATGAAGGCCAACATCGCGGCGGACATGCGGCCCGGGTTCCGTTCCTCGATCAACTCCTCGTACGTCAGGAGCGAGGTCGAGCAGCTGCTCCGGCAGGCCGGCCTCGTGGCCGAGGTGAAGGAAGTGCTGTTGGGGCTGGTCATCACCGGCAGGAAGGAAGCGTCGTGAACGCACTCGCAGGGAGCACGCCGAGACTCTCCACCACCTACGACGGACGCTTTCCCGGGCCCGCGGACTTCGACGCGGTCTGGGAGGCCGTCCTCGACGCCTCCGGCAGCTGGCAGGACGTCGACTGCGCCGAGCACCTGCGCGGCTGGTGCGGCCCCGGGACGGACCGCCTGGTCACCGGGCTGGCCGACGGACTCGCCCGGGTCAACCACATCGGGATCTACCTCGGCGACTACGAGCGCGACGACGCCGTCCTGGACTGGCACGCCCACCTGGTCGGACTCCGCGCGGCCGGGCGGATCGCCGAGGTCGAGACCGGCCCCTCGTACATCTCGCCGCGCCAGTACGGCACCCAGGGGTGGTGGAACTCCGTCGTGCTGCCCGACGGCCGCGCCATCGAGACCTTCGCCTGCAAGCACTACGGCAGCTGGCGGGAGCGCAGCACCGAGGAGCGCCGACTGCTGATGTCCCACCTCGCCGTCGAGGTCCGCGCCGAGGCCGACGTCCGGCGGACCCTCGACACCCTGGCGCGGGACGCGGCGCACCTGGAGGTGATCGCCTTCACCGAGGCCGACGAACTCGGCCACACCTACGGCCACCTGCGCAACAACGCCGACGGGACGGTGCTGGAGATCGTCCACCAGGCCCCGCGCGAGGGGAGAACCGCCTGATGGGGACCACCGCTCCCGCCCCCTACTCGGGCGACCACTGCGAGTCGACGGCCCTGGTCAACATGCTCCGCACCAAGGGCATCGAGCTCAGCGAGCCGCTGGTCTTCGGCCTGGGGCAGGGCCTCTCCTTCCTCTACTGGCACTCGAAGCAGATGCCCGGTCCCTTCCTCGGCGGCCGGGTCAAGCCCGACCACCTGATCCGCAACGCCGTCCGGGCGCTGGGCCTGGAACTCCACGAGCAGGAGACCACCTCCCGGGAGCGCGCGGAGGCCGGCCTGCTGGCCGCCCTCGACGCGGGCGAGGTGGTGGGGTTGAAGCTCGACCGCTTCCACCTCGACTACGCCGAGGAGAGCCACCACTTCGCCGCGCACTACGTGACCTGCGTCGGCTACGACGGGGACGCCTTCCTGCTCGCGGAGACGGCGCCGCTCGGCGTCCGGCGCACCTCCCGGCAGAGCCTGCGCGAGGCCCGCGCCGCCAAGGGGCCGATGAGCTCCCGCAACCTGGCCTTCCGCCTCGGCGCGGGCGACTTCGACCCGGCCGGGCTGCCGGAGGGCTGCCGCGGCGCGGTCCTGGCCACCGCCCGGGACTTCCTCGCCCCGCCGATCACCAACCTCGGCTTCAAGGGGATCGCCAAGACCGGCTCGCTGATGCGCAGGTGGTCCGAGCAGCTGGACGACCCGGTCGCGGCGGTGCGCCGGATCGGCGTCAGCATGGAGGACGGCGGCACCGGCGGCGGCTTCTTCCGGGCGCTCTGGGCCCGCTTCCTGGACGAGGCGCACGGTCTGACCGGCATCGAGGCCTACCGCCTCGCCGCGGCCGACTACCGCCGGACGGCCGACCGCTGGACGGAGGTCGCCACCCTGCTGCGGAAGGCCGACGAGGCCTCCCTGCGGGGCTCGCTGGAGGAGGCGGCCGCGATCGTCGGCGAACTCGCCGGGCAGGAGCGCGCGGCCATGACCGCCCTGGAGGAGGCGTCCCGATGACGACCGCCACCACCACCGCCGGGCACGCGTCGACGGGCCGGCTGCGCGACCGGGTCGCCGCCCGCATCGCCATCGCCCGGCGGGTCGCCGAGGTGAGCGCGCTGGACCGGCCGGGGCTCGACGACTGGGCCCGGCAGGCCCTCGCCCGCGCCGTGCGGCACGCGTGCGCCAACTCGCCCTTCTACGCCGCCCACGTGCCCGGGGAGGTCGCCGAGGCCGCCGCGGCGGGCCGGCCCGGGGCGTTCCGGCGCCTGCCCTTCACCACCCGCGAGCACCTCAAGGCCGGGTACCCGCTCGGGCTGCTGGCGGTACCGAAGCGGGAGGTCATCCGCTTCGACGAGAGCTCCGGGACCGGCGACGGCCGCTCGATCGGCGCGTTCTTCACCGTCGAGGACTGGCTGGAGAACAACCTGACGGTCGCGGGCCTGCTCGCCGCGGTGGTCGACGCACGGGACGTGGTGGCCGTCGCCGTCCCGTACGAGCTGGCCGGCGTGGGCCAGGACCTGGACCGGGCGTTCGAGATCCTGGGCTGCACGATCGTCCCGCTCGGCGCGGCCTCCCCCGGCTGCCCGCCCGAACGGATGGTCCGGGCGCTGCGCAACGCGGGCGCCACTACCCTGGTGTGCTCCGGGACGAGGGCGCTGTTCCTGGGCGAGACCGCCCGGCGGGCCGGCCTCGACCCCCGCCGGGACCTCGCCGTCACCCGGATCCTGATGGCGGGCGAGGGGTCGTCCCCGGCCAAGAAGCAGCGGCTGCACGACCTCTGGGGCGCGACCGCCTACTCGATGTTCGGCATGACCGAGACCAACACCCTGGCGATGTTCTGCGCGCTCGGCGACCTGCACCTGGTGGAGACCCGGAGCTACTTCGAGGTCGTCGACCCGGCGTCGGGCGCACCGCTGCCGGACGGCTCCGTCGGCGAGCTCGCGGTGACCACCCTGGCGAGCCGGGCCATGCCGCTGCTGCGCTACCGGACCGGCGACACCTGCCTGATCGAGGCGGCGCCCTGCGCCTGCGGCTCCCCGCTGCGGCGGCTGCGGCACCGGGGCCGGATGGGCGACCGGATCCGGGTCGGCACCCGCTGGACCTCCCAGCTGGAGGTCGAGGACATCGTCCTCGGGGCGATGACCGCCGCCCCCTACTACTTCGCCTTCGACGTCGACGGCGACGCACTGGAGATCGCCCTGCCGCCGTCCTCCGGCGACGACGCCACCCGCGCCCTGATCGCCGACCGCGCCCGGGAGCGGCTGGGCGCCCCGACCCGCTTCCGCGCCCTGGACGTCGCCCGCTTCGAGCAGGCGCTGCGGACCTCGGCGAAGCCGACCATGCGGAACTTCACCGCGCCGCACGGCCGGCCCGGGGGCGAGGGGGGCGGCGGGACGTGACCGAGCTGCCGCTGCCGACCGGGCTGCCGCTGGACGGGAGGTTCACCATCGACGAGACCTGCATCGACTGCCGGCTCTGCCAGGACCTCGCGCCCGAGAACTTCGAGGGCGACCTCGACAACGACGTGCACTACGTCAGCAAACAGCCGGAGACGGACCGCGAACTCGACTGCGTGCTGGACGCCGTGGACTCCTGTCCGACCGACTCCATTCGATACGTGGCGACGACCACCGGGGGATGATGTGAATGTCAAGGCCGGATCCGCAGGGCTCCCCCGTGGCAGAGGCTGAACCCGCCAGGGGCGGTCCGAGGACGACCGCGCTCGGCCCGGTGGCCGAGAGCTACGACCAGCTCCACCGCATCGACCTGCTGGCCCGGGCCAGGGCCGGCGGCGGGGTGGCGCCCGCCTCGTACGAGTCGCTGGTGCGCGCCGTCTTCCAGGCCGCCGAGGTGTCCCTGCGCAACCTGAGCCGGCTCGCCGAGCGCACCCGGGCCGGCACGCTGGCGGGCGAGCTCGGCGACACCGCGCGGTTCAGCCGCTGGAGCATCGGCTTCCACCGGCTGCTGCGCCACCTCGGCACCGCGCTGTTCGACGCCCGCAGCGTCTTCGGGCAGGGCGACCTCGCCGGGACCTCCGAGATCGGCCTCGCCGAGTCCGCCGGGTACCGGGCGTACGTCGAGGCGGTGCGGGGCCTGGAGCAGGCCGTACGGACGGCCCTGCTGGAGCGCGACCAGAAGGCGGTCCGCTCGACCATCGCCACCAGGAGCATCGACGACCCGCTGTACTCCTTCCTGCACGACCTGCGCACCGGCAGCCACGACGCGACGAAGTGGGAGAGCGACCTCTCCGGCGTGCGGGTGCGCAAGCCCGTCGGGCAGACCCTGGACGAGTTCACCCGGGCCGCCCTGCTCGCCGAGGCCGTGGCCGCCACCGAACTCCACGGCGCCACCCTGCACGGCGAGTTCGTCGCCCTCCACCAGATCCCGGAGCTGCTCTGCGCCGAGGCTAACGACCACCTGGAGGCCGCCGTCCGGGCGCTGCGCGCCGCCGACCTGAGCCGCGCCGTGGAGCACCTCGCGGCCTGCCGGGCGCTGCTGGTGCCGGTCGTCGAGGCGCAGCGGGTGATGGCCGAACTGCTGGCCACCGGCGAGTACCACGGCTTCCGGGAGAACCTCGGTCCGGCCAGCGGCACCCACTCGCTGGCGATCAAGCAGCACATGTTCCGGGACCTCTTCAAGTGCTTCTGGGGGGACCTGGAGAGCTGGCTGCTCTCCTTCCACCAGGGCTCGCTGAGCGACGCCGTCCGGTCGGTCGACGAGGGGCGGCACAAGGATCCGGAGCTGTGGCTGCGGCACTCCGTGATCGACCACGCCTTCCGGCTGCACTTCGTCCACCAGCAGTGGCGGCACGAGCACCTGCACATGCCGCGGAACTGCCTGGGCAGCGGCGGCACCAAGTCGATGATCGGGATCCCGGACGGGCCGCAGGCGGTCTACAAGATGCGGGACGCGGCGAACGCCCAGCGGTCGCTGGTGGCGATCCACGCGGCGCGCGGCGTGCGGCTGTCGAACTCCGTCCCGGACTCCCCGCTCAACCGGCTGGTGGCCGGCCCGGCCTCGGTCGACGCCGAGCTGATGCGACTGGTGGGCGAGGCCACCCGGGAGTACTTCCCGGACGTCCAGGAGCAGAGCTACAAGCCGTTCCATTCCGGCGCGGCCGAGCGCAAGCCGTAGGAGAGAGGGCAGTGACGACTACTCAGTCCGCGGCAGCCGACGGGGCCGCGTCCACCCCAGGGGTCGAGCTCCTGCCCGGGTCCCCCGGCGGGGCCTGGCGGGGGCAGGACTTCATCCGCAGCATCGACGACGGTCGCGAGGTCTGGTCCGACGGCCGGCGGGTCGACGTGGTCGGGGATCCGAGGTTCCGGCCGATGCTGGACTCGCTCGCCGCGCTGTACGACCTCCAGCACGCGCCGGAGCACTCCGCGGAGATGCTCTGGCGGTCGGACCTCTCGGGGCGGCCGGTCAGCCTGTCCTACCTGGCGCCGAGGACCCGGGAGGAGCTCGACCGGAAGTGGCGCAACTCGCGCCGGTGGGCCGAGGCCTCCCACGGGCAGTTGTCCCGGCTGCCGGACTTCATGGCGAACGTGGTGGTGGGCCTCTACCACTTCCGTTCCCAACTCGCCCAGGTGGACCCGGAGTTCGGCCGTAATGCCGAGCGCTACTACCACTGGTGCCGGGAGAACGACATCGCGCTCACCCACGGCCTGGGGGACCCGCAGATCGACCGCTCGTCGACCCCGAGGGAGCGCCCGGAGATCGGGCTGCGGGTGGTCAAGCGCGACGCGGACGGCATCGTGGTGCGCGGCGCCAAGCAGATCGCCACCCTGGCCCCGTACGCCCACGAGGTACTGATCTACCTCTCCCCCGCCAACTACCTGCGTGAGGACCCGAGTTACGTCTGCTGGTTCGGCATCCCGCTGGCCACCCCGGGGCTGCGGATCCTGTGTCGCAGGTCGTACGCCGAGGGCTCCGGCGGCCTCGCCGCCCGGCTGGACGAGCAGGACGCCATGCTGGTGTTCGACGACGTGTTCGTCCCCCGGTCGCGGGTGTTCCTGCTCGACGACGCCGGTGTGGCGGCCCGCGGGTTCCACGAGCTCAACCGGTGGTCGCTCTACACCGGCCAACTGCGGTTCCACCAGCGGCTGCGGACCCTGCTCGGCACCGCCTCGCTGCTGGCGCGCTCGATCGGCGTCGACCGCTTCCGCGAAGTGGGCGCCATGCTGGGCGAGTTGACCTCCTACGTCGAGCTGGTGCGACTGGGGCTGGCCGCCATGGACGCCGAGAGCGCGGTCACCTCCTCCGGCCTGCTCGCCCCCGGCTCCACGGCCGCGCTCGACGCCGTCGCGGGGGACTTCTCCACCCGGGCGTCGGCGATCGTGCGGCAGATCGGCGCCTCGGGACTGATCATGCAGCCCTTCGAGGGCGATCTGGCGGCCCCCGAACTGCGCGGCGCGCTGGACACGTACATGGGCGGGCGGGACATCGGCCCGGACGAGAAGTCCCGGATCTTCCGGTTCGCCGCCGACCTGGTCATCGACCGCTTCGGCACCCGCCAGGAGCTCTACGAGTCCTGGAACCGCGGCGACCCGGCCCGGGTCCGCGCGGTGCTCCACTCCACCTACCCGGACCTCGCGGCCTGCGAGGGCCAGGTCCGCGACCTGATCGAACGGGGGCGGCAGTGAGTCCTGACAGCATCGTCCTTGAGGGCGTCACGACCCACAACCTCAAGTCGGTCGACGTCCGCCTCCCCAAGGGGAAGCTCATCGTCGCCGCCGGCGTCTCGGGGTCGGGCAAGTCCTCGCTCATCATGGACACCCTCTTCGAGCACTCGAAGTCGCTCTACCTGGGCGCCCTGTCGAGCAAGTCCCTGGACCTGGGGGACGGTGACTACCAGTTCGACCGGATCGCCGGGACCCAGCCGCCGGTGGCGCTGCACCAGCGCGACGGCGGCCACTCCAACCCGCGCTCGACGGTCGGGACGCTGACCGGCCTGGACGGGCTGTACCGGCTGCTGTTCGGCGCCGGCTCCAGGCCCGTCTGCCCGGTCTGCTTCGGCCCGACCGGCCCGGACCTGCGCTGCGGGACCTGCGGCTGCTTCGCCGAACCGCACTCCGCGAAGCACTTCAGCGCCAACCGGCGCGAGGGCAAGTGCCTGCGCTGCGACGGGGTCGGCGAGCTGATCGGGTTCTCGCTGGAGCGGATCGTCCCCGACCCCTCGAAGACGCTCACCGAGATCTGGGACGGCGCCGACCCGGGGACCTTCGCGATCCCCAATGTGCGCAAGGCCTTCGAGACGATGGCCGCGGACATCGGCCTGGACCTCGACACGCCCTTCGCCGAGCTCAAGCCGGAGCAGGTCGAGCGGGTGCTGCACGGCTCGGACACCGTCTACACCATCAAGATCCGCAAGGTCACCAACGACGTCCGCTTCGAGGGCATCCTCGGCTTCGCCGAGCGCGCCTACAAGAACGCCTCGACCGCGGCCCGGCGGGGCGCCTTCTCCAACTACCTGGCGAAGGAGACCTGTCCCGACTGCGGCGGCGGGCGGCTGCGGCCCGAGTCGCTCCGGGCGACCGTGGCCGGCCACACCTTCCACGCCTTCCAGAGCGACGAACTCGGCGACTCCGTCGTCCGGTTGCGCGAGGCGCTGGCCTCCGGCGCCCTGCCGCCGCAGGTCCGCGAACTCGCCGCGTCGATCATCCGGCAGAGCGAGAACATCGAGGAGGTCGGCCTGGGCCACCTCCAGCTGCGGCGGCCGGTGCCCACCCTCTCCGGCGGCGAGCTCCAGCGGCTGCTGCTCGCCCAGCACCTCGCCAGCGACCTCACCGGCGTCATGTACGTCCTGGACGAGCCGACCGCCGGACTGCACGAGAGCGAGACCGGCCGGATCATCGCCTCGCTGCGCCGGCTGCGGGACCTCGGGAACACCGTCATCGTCATCGAGCACGACGAATCGGTGATCCGGGCCGCGGACTGGATCGTGGAGCTCGGCCCGGGCGCCGGTTCCCGGGGCGGGCAGGTCGTGGTCGAGGGCCCCTTCGCGGAGGTCCTCCGCACCGAGGGCTCGCCGACGGCCGCCGCGCTGCTGTCGGACCCGCCCACCCGGCGCCGGGTCGACACCGCCGGCACCCCGTGGCTGGAGGTCCGCGACATCTCCCGCAACAACGTCCGCAACCAGGCCGTCCGACTGCCGCTCACCGCGCTGACCTGCGTCTCCGGGGTGTCCGGGGCCGGGAAGAGCTCGCTGGTCGCGGGCCTGCACGACAGCGTCGCCCGGGCCGTCGCCCGGGGCGCGGACGGCGCCGTGGTCACCGGGGCCGGCGCCCTGACCGACGTCATCCACGTCGAGCAGCGGGCCATCGGACGCTCCAGCCGGAGCACCCTCGCCACCTACATCGGCATCGGCGACCACCTCCGGGACGCCTTCGCCGCCAGCCCGGACGCGGTCGAACTCGGCCTCGGGCGGGCGGAGTTCAGCACCAACGTGGCCGGCGGCCGGTGCGAGGCCTGCAAGGGCCTGGGGCTCGCCGAGATCGACCTGACCCTCTTCAAGAGCGAGTCCGTGGTCTGCCCCGAGTGCGACGGCCGGAAGTTCCAGGAGCACGTCCTCGCCGTCCGGCTCAACGGCGCCACCATCCACGACGTCCTCGCCATGACCGTCGAGGACGCCGTCGGCTGGTTCGACCCCCAGGCCCACGCCAAGATCGTCCGGGCCCTCACCGTCCTCGCCGAGTTCGGGCTCGGCTACCTCCAGCTGGGGTGCTCGACGACCGTGCTCTCCGGCGGCGAGGCCCAGCGGCTGAACCTCGCCGGCGAGCTGCTCAAGCAGCGCCGCAGCGGCACCCTGTTCATCTTCGACGAGCCGACCCGCGGCCTGCACCCCGCGGACATCCGGCACCTGCTGGCCCTGTTCGACCGGCTCATCTCCACCGGCAACACCGTCATCGCGATCGAGCACAACCTGCGCGTCCTGGCGATCTCGGACTGGGTGGTCGACCTCGGGCCGGGCTCCGGCGCCGAGGGCGGGCAGGTCATCCACTGCGGGCCCCCGGAGGCGCTCGCCGAACACCCGGACAGCGTCACCGGCCGCCACCTGCGCGGGCGTTCCGAGCCGACCGCGCCCGTCCCGGTGGAGCCCGGCGGCCCCCGGGACCTCGCCGGCCTCGCCGAGCTGCTGCCGCGGTCCGTCGCGGTGGTCGCCGGCACCCGCCACCACCCCGAGCAGGACGGCCCGACCCCGTACGGACTCGCGATCGGCTCGCTGACCGTCGTCTCCGGCGAACTCGCCCTGCTCGGCTTCGTGGTGGCGTCCGGGAGTTCGAGCTGGTCCGCGCTCGCCGACGGGCGGCCGTTCTGCCTCAACGTGCTCGCCGACGACCAGCGCGAGCTGGGCACCAGGTTCTCCCGGACCAGGCCGGACCTCCGCTTCACCGCGCTGCCGTGGGCCCCGACGTCCAGCGGCAGCCCGCACCTCGCGGGCGCCTACGCCGTCCTCGAATGCCGGCTGGAGGGCACCTACCGGATGGGCGACCACGACCTCGTGCTGGCCAAGTGCCTCGGCGTCGACGTCAACCCCGCGGCCGGGTGCGCGCCGCTGCTGCGCACCGACGGGCCCGGCGGCGCGCTCCAGGACTACGGGTGGCGGACGCCGGACGACCAGGGCACGGGGGTGTGACCGTGGCGACGACCGCTTCCGGGATCTACGAGCACTTCCTCGGCCTGCTCGGGCCGGGCGACGACGGAGCGCACCGACCCGGCCCGCGCGCCGGGGCCGAGGCCTGGCGCGGTTCGGCCCGCGCCCGCTACGGCGAGTGGTCCGACGCCGCCGGGCACACCCACCCGGCCTTCCTGACCCGGGACGAGTGGGTCCGCAACCAGATCGACCTGGCCCGCTGCCTCGACGGCCTGCTGACCGAGGACGACGTGGTCATCGTCGCCGTCCCGTACGAGCTGTCCTTCGTCGGCGCCGAGGTCGAGCGCGCGATCGAGCTGGTCGGCGCGGCCGTGATCGGGGTCGGCACGAGCGACACCATCTGCCCGCTGCCGCGGGTCCTCGACCTGATGGGGCAGTACGGGGCGACGGTGCTGGTCTGCTCGGCGACCGTGGCGGCCAGGCTGGCCGCGCTGGCCGTCGCGCGCGGGCAGCGGCCGGCGGACTCCGCGGTCCGCCTGGTCGTCACCACCGGCGAGGCCAGCTCGGCCGAGCGCCGCGAGCGGGTGGCGGCCCTGTGGGGCGCCGACGCGTCCGAGCTCTACGGGACCGCCTCGACGCCCACGGTCGCCGTCCCCTGTGCGGCCGGCGCGCTGCACGTGTGCGACCACCGGCTGCGGGCGGCGGTCCGGACCCCCGGAGCCGACGGCCCGGCGGCGTTCCGCGGTGAGCTGCTGCTGGCCTTCGGGACGGCGGACACCCCCGACACCCCGGACGCCCCGAACGGCGCGAACGGCGCGAACGGCGCGGCGGAACCGACCGGGCAGTTCGTGGAACTGGGCCCGGCCGACGGCGGCTGCGGTTGCGGCGCCCGGAGCCCGGTGCTCGCCCCGCTCGGCCGGGTGGCCGAACTGGTCGGCTCGGCGTCCGGCCCGGTCTCGGCGGTCGACGTGGAGCGGATCGTCTTCGGCTTCCCCGAGTTCGCCCCGTACTTCGCGGCCGAGCTCCGGCCCGGCGGCTTCACGGTGACCTGCGCGGTTCCGGACGGCGCCGCGGCCGCCGCCGACGAGGTGCTGCGGCAGGCGGTGGAGGCCGAGGTCCGTCGCGGCCTCGGCATCGACGTCGACGTCCGGATCGTCGAGGCGAAGGACTGGGAGGCCGTGACGTCATGACCCGCCTCCGGTGGTGGGACCGGCGCGAGCCCGAGGTACCGATGGCGCCCTTGAGGAGGCGACGCACATGAAGGTAGCGGTGGTACAGACCCTCTGGGTCGAGGATCCCGCGGAAGGTCTGCAGAACGCGTTCCGGGCGGTCGAGGAGGTCTGCGCCGGCGGTGACGTCGACGTCGTCTGCTTCCCGGAGTTCTTCCTCGGCCCCCCGTGGTACATGCCGGGGCAGGACCACCTGAGGGGGCGCACCGACACCCCGATCCCCGGCCGGATCGTGGACGGCTTCCGGGAGCTCGCCCGCGGGCTGCGCACCAACGTGCTGCTGGGCTCGATCGTCGAGGACCTCCGGGACGGCATGTACCGGAACACCTCGCTGTTCATCGACCGGCAGGGCGTCGTCGCGGACAGCGCGATCAAGGCGCACGCGTTCGGCAACGAGATGGTCGTCTGCCGCCAGGCCGAGTCGCTGGGCGTGATGACCACCGAGTTCGGGCTGGTCGGGGTGGCCGTCTGCTCGGACTTCTGGATCCCGGAGGTCATCCGGCTGCTCGCCGTGGCGGGCGCGCGGACGATCTTCGTGCCGGGCGGGACGCTGCTGCAGAACCAGTCGCTGATGGTGAACGCGCTGAGCTCGGCGGCCTACCTCAACGACGTGAACATCGTCTACGCCAGCTCGGTGGGCGTGGTCCGGGGCAAGCGCGGCGACCGCCTGGTGGAGGTCCGCTTCGCCGGCACCAGCCTGGTCACCGGGCCGGAGGGCGTCATCGCCCAGGCCGGGACGGACGAGCCGGAGGTGCTGGTGGTCGACCTCGACCCGGACGGCACCGACCCCGGCGACGCGGGCTCCCCGCCCGGCGACGGCCGGCGCTGGATCGGGATGCGGCGGCCGCAGGCGTACGGGGCGCTGCTGGGCGACTACGTGGGCGCCCGGCGGGACCTGGCCGCCGAACTGCGGACGGCCATCGCCCCGACCGGCGGGGCGGACGGCCGGGACCGGGGCGCCGGTCCGACGGATTCGGGCGAGAGGACTGGTTCGTGACCATCATCGTCGCGCAACACGCGCGCCGGGCGGACGAGGCGGCGACGGTCGAGGCCGTGCTCGCCGACCTGGAGCGCCGGGTGACGCCGGAGGCGTCGTTCGTCGTGCTCCCGGAGAACGCCTTCGCCGTCGGTGACGGCGTCCGCGCACTCCCCTCCCGGCTGCGGGACCAGGCCCTCGAACGCCTGGCGGAGCTGGCCCGGACCCGCCGCGCCCACGTGCTCACCGGCTCGTGGGCGGAGCCCGCGGCCGGCGGCGGTCTGGAGCAGGTGGCCCGGCTGCTCGACCCGGACGGCTCGGTCCGGGTGGAGCTGCGGCGGGCGGTCCTCGCCGACGGCAGCACCGGCACCGGCGACGACTTCCCGGTCGTGGACACCGAGTCCGGCCGGGTCGGGGTGCTGCTGGGGCCGGACTTCTGGCTCGTGGAGCCGCCGCGGATCCAGTGCCTGAACGGCGCGGAGCTGCTCCTGGTGGCCGGTTCGCTGGACGGCCGCAACCGGGCCGCCCAGGCGGCGGCGGTCTGGGGCATCGCCACCCTCAACACCGTGGCGGTCGCCTTCGCGAGCGCGCTGGGCGCCCGCTCGGCCGGCTCCAGCGCGATCGCGATGCCCGAGCGGTTCCTGGCCCGGGCGGGGGCCGAGGAGTGCCTGCTGGAGGCCGGGTGCGAGGTCGAGCACATCCGCTACCTGCGCGAGCCCGACCTCCGCTTCCAGCAGACGCTCTGGTTCGGGCTCTGGGCCCGCCGCCCGCAGCTGTACGCGGCGCTGACGGACGGCCCCGCCCCGGGCACCGGCGCGGACCACCGTGAGCGGGTGAGCTGACGTGGAGCACGTCGGCCTGTCGGCCTCCGAGGTGAGGCGCCGGATCGCAGCGGAGCTGGAGGACGACGTCCCCTGGAACCGGGTGCTGAACTCGATCTGTACCGAACCCCACCCCCTGGCCGTGGAAATGGCGGCCGCCGCCGCCCGCACCAACCTCGGGGACGTCCGGATCTTCCGCGGGACGAAGCGGATCGAGCGGGAGGTGGTACGGATCCTGCTGTCGTTCCTCGGGGGGCCCACCGGTTCGGGGACGCTGGTGTCGGGCGGGACGGAGGCCAACCTCCTCTCGATGGCCGCCGCCCGCGAGTCCGCCCGGGCGGACGGGCGGCTCACCGACCGGCCGGAGGTGATCGTCAGCAGCACGGTGCACTTCTCCTTCGCCAAGATCTTCGCGATCCTGGGCCTGACGCCGGTCGTGGTGCCCGTCGACGACTCGCTGCGGCTGCCCGCCGAGGAGGTGCTGCGGCAGGTCACCGAGCACACCGTCGCCGTGGTGGCGACCGCGGGCAGCAGCGAGTTCGGGGTGGTCGACGACGTCGAGGCGATCGCGTCCCGGCTGGCCGGCCTGGGGCCGCACCTGCACGTGGACGCGGCCACCGGGGGGTTCATCATCCCCTTCGCCCGCGAACTCGGCCGGGAGCTGCCCCGGTTCGACTTCTCGGTGGACGGCGTGGACTCGATCACCATCGACCCCCACAAGTACGGGCTGGCGCCCGTCCCGGCGGGGGTGATCCTGTTCCGGGAGCCCGAGGGCGCGCAGCGGTTCGCCTTCGACTCCTTCTTCAAGGACACCCCGACCCACCACACCCTGCTGGGGACCAGGCCCGGCAGCGCGGCCGTCGCCACCTACGCCGTGCTGGAACACCTGGGCCGCTCGGGCTTCCTGGCGGTCACCCGGCACAACTACGAGGTGACCGACCACCTGGTGGCCCGGCTCCGGGAGGCCGGCCACGAGCTGTTCGTCGAACCGCAGCTCAACATCGTGGTGGTGCGGATGCCGCACGCCGCGCGGATCTCGGAGCGGCTCGAAGAGCTCGGGTGGATCGCCTCGACCTCGACCCGCTTCGTGGAGACCCTGCGGCTGGTGGTCGCCCGGCACGTGACGACGGAGATGGTGGACGCGTTCCTGCCCGTGCTCGAACGGGCCCGGCGGGATGTGGCGGCGGAGGTGGCGTACCCGTGAGCTTCCTGCGCACGCGCAACACCCGGGTCGCCGCGCTCCAGATGCGGATCACCCCCGGCGAGCCGGACGAGAACCTCAAGTGCGCCGCCGGACTGCTGTCCACCGCGGCCCAGCGCAAGGCCGAACTCGCCTGCCTGCCGGCGAACTTCGCGACCGGCCTGAACTTCCCGACACTGCGCCGGGACGCCACGCCGGCCGACGGGCCGGTGGTGGAGTTCCTGGTGGACCAGGCGCGCGGCCTGGGCCTCCACATCGCCGCCGGGGTGCTGCTGGCCGAGGGCCGGGAGGTCTACGACGCGGCCGTGCTGGTGGGCCCCTCGGGCGAGGTGCTGAGCTGGTACCGGCGGCCGTGCGTGTGGGCCGGGGAGGCCGACCACATCACCCCGGGGGCGCCCGGCGAGGTCGTCGACACCCCGGTCGGCCGGATCGGGCTGCTGGTCGGCTACGACCTCCGGTTCCCGGAGGCGAGCCGGCAGTACCTGCTCCAGGAGGTCGACGTCATCGTCTGCGTGGCCACCCTGTTCGCGCCGTTCTCGCACCAGGTGCGGTCGATCTGCCGGGCCCGCGCCGCCGACGCCGAGTGCGCCCTGGTGCTGGCCAGCGGTGCGGGCGAGAACCGCTTCGCGATGATGCCGTACCTGGGGCGCAGCATGATCGTCAACGGGCTGGTGCAGGACGCCGCGCAGCCCCCGGACGCGGACGTGCTGGCCGAGGTGGAGCGGGGCGCCAGGGAGGCCGTCATCGAGGCGGACATCCCGTTGCGGACGCAGCGCAAGGTCCGCGAGCGGCTGCCGTTCCACGACGACCTGCGGTCCACCTGGACCACCGGGTACGGGGGGCGGTCCTGATGGCGGGGGTGCAGGCGGCCCGGCCGCGGCGGCCGAACTGGTTCACCGACGTCCTCGGGCTGGTGGTGATCGACCTGCGGCAGTTCTTCGACAACCGCCTGTTCGCGGTGTCGACCTTCCTGACCTCGGTGTCCATGGTGCTGGCCTTCGGCGCGGCCACCCAGCAGATGGGGAGCCCCTCGGTGGGGGCCGCCAACTACTTCGGCTTCGTCTTCCCCGGGATCCTCGCGGCCGGCATCATGTTCAGCTGCACCTACACCGTCGGCTACACGATCATCATCGACCGCAACCGGCGGACGATCGAGGACCTGATCCTCTCCCCGCTGTCCTACTCGGGGTTCCTGCTGGCCCGGCTCATCGGCGTCGTGGTGAAGTGCCTGTTCCAGTTCGCGCTGGTGCTGGTGCTCGGGGTCGCGGTGTTCGACGCGAGCATCGACTCGCCGGGGCTGCTGGTGTTCGACTTCCTGGCCGGCTGCCTGGCCTTCGCCGCGCTGGGGATCCTGGTGGCGACGTACACCACGGAGATCTCCTTCCCGGCGGTGGTGAACATCATCGTGATCCCGCTGATGTACTTCGCCGGGATCTTCTTCCCGCTCGGCAACCTGGGCTGGCTCGGGAAGGTGATGGAGCGGCTGCCGCTCTCGGTGCACGTCGACGTCTTCCGGGCCGCCCTCGGGCAGGGGCCGTCACCCTCGGGCCTGACGCTGGCACTGACCGCGGTGTACGCGGTCGGGGGCTGCGCGCTGGCCGCCTACGCCTTCCGCAGGAGGATCGGACGTGGCTGAGTCGCGAACGGACGCCGGGGTGCCGGTGCTGGCGGTCTCCGGACTGGAGTGCCGGGTGAGTTCCGCCTTCGCGCTGCGCGGCGTGGACTTCTCGGTGGCCGCCGGGGAGGGCGTCGCCGTGATCGGCACGAACGGGGCCGGCAAGACCACGCTGATCCGGCTGCTGGCCGGGCTGCTCCAGCCCACCGCCGGCCAGGTGCGCATCTGCGGTACGCCACCGCGCAGCTGGGGGCGGGCCAGCCGGCACCTCGGCTACGTCCAGCAGGCCAAGGAGCTGCCGGACGGCGTCACCGTGGAGACCTACCTCAGGCACCAGTTGCGGCTCCGGCGGGCGGACCCGGGCCGCTACCGGGAGTTGGTCGGCCTGGCCGGGCTGGGGCAGTACGTCGACCAGTACGTGCGCCGGCTCTCCGGCGGGAGCCAGCGCAAGCTGCACATCATCAGCGCCGTCGCGCACCGGCCCGACCTGCTGATCCTGGACGAGCCGACCACCGGGCTGGACCCGACGGCCCAGGAGACGGTCCTGGACCTGCTCCGGGGCCTCAAGGCGGAGGGCACCGGGGTGCTGTTCGCCAGCCACCACCGGGAGGAGCTGGTCGCCCTGGCGGACTCGGTGGTGATGCTCCACCAGGGGCAGCAGGTGAAGGAGGCCTCGCTCGCCGAGGTCATCCTGTCGGGCGGGCGGTCGAGCCTGACGCTGCACGCCTTCGCGGACTCCGACGTCGAGCAACTGCGGGTGTGGGCGGCGAAGTCGGCGGCCGCGGACGGCCCGGCCGGGGCGGTGCGGCCGGTCGACGGCGGGGTGACGGTCGAGCTGTCCGGCGGGGCGCGGCCCGACGCCCTCGGCGAGCTCGTCGCCCGCGCCCACGCCGACGGGCTGGCGCTCCGCTCCGCGTCGTACGGCTCGCCCACGCTGGCGGAGGTCGTCCGATCCATCGTCGAGCAGGTTGAAGGGAACGGGACACAGACATGAGCATCTCCACGACGACGACCAGCATGCCGTTCTGGAAGGAGTACCCGGAACGGGACAACGAGTGGGTGCGGCAGTACCCGACGAAGCACGTCGCGGTGACCGAGGAGGAGGTGTTCGCCCGGGAGCAGATGGGCGTGTACGTCCACATCCCGTTCTGCAACCGGCTGTGCTTCTCCTGCCCGTACATCAAGTTCCAGACCGACCGGGACCTGACCCGGACCTTCCTGGACGCGCTCAAGGCGGAGATCACGCTCTACGCGCAGCGCCCGTACGTCCAGGACCACGTGATCACCCTGGGGTACATCGGCGGCGGCACCCCGACCTCGCTCACCGCGCCCCAGCTGGACGAGCTCCTGGGCCACCTGTTCGGCAGCCTCAACACCGCCCCCGACGCGGACTTCTCGATCGAGACCACGCCGATCGACATCAGCGAGCGCAAGGCGCGGGTGCTGCTGGACCGCGGGGTGCGGCGGATCAGCCTCGGCGTCCAGACCTTCGTCGAGGAGGAGTTGAAGAGCCTGGGCCGGCCCAGCGACCCGGAGATGCTCAAGAACAGCATCCGGCTGCTGCGCGACTGCGGCTACGAGAACATCAACATCGACCTGATGCACGGCATCAACGGGCAGACGATGGAGAGCTGGGAGTACAGCCTCGACGTCGCCATCGAGCTCGGGGTGACCTGCGTCTCCTTCTACACCTACATGGAGTTCGCGCAGATCTCCACCAAGCGCCGCAAGCTCCCGCCCGTGCCCGAACGCGCGCTGGTCGACGAGATGTTCCTGTTCGCCGCCGAGAAGCTCACCGCGGCCGGCTTCCTCGGCTACTACGGCGACTGCTTCGCCAAGCCCGGGTTCCAGCCGAAGTACGGCGAGACCTCGTGGAGCGAGGACGTGCCGATCATCCCGCTCGGCCCGACCGCCACCGGACACCTGCGCGAGCACTGGTACTTCAACGAGCCCGACATCGGCCGCTACGTGCAGACCGTCATGGAGGGCCGGCTGCCGATCTCCATGGGCAAGCACATCACCAGGTCGGAGTCGATCCGGCGGTCCATGGTGCTCGGGGTCAAGGCCGGGCGGGTCGACCGGGAGCGGTTCCGCCGGCTGCACGGGGTCGACTTCCTGGAGATGTTCCGCGAGGAGATCGCCGACCTCGCGGGGAAGGGCCTGGTGACCGTCCGGGAGGACGGCATCGAGGTCACCGGCCCGAAGGGCTGGTACTACCTGGACAACATCTCCAAGGCCTTCTACTCGCCGGAGTTCCGGCGCTACCCGCAGCACCTCGGGGCGGACATCACGGGCTTCATCAACCCGCAGATGAGAACGCTCCCGCTGACCGTCGTTTCCGGTTCCCCGCAGAAGGGTGACGCCTGTGAGCACCACTGAGACGCCGCTGCTGGACCTCAGCGTGCGGGTCCCGCAGACCGCGCCGTACGCCGACCTCGACGGGACGAGGGCCTACGACCTCGGCATGCGCCGGTCGGCGCTGATGGCGTACAAGCGGCCGACGGACCGGATCACGGCGAACGTCCGCGAGGGCATGACCGACCTCGTCGAGGTGGGCTTCAACACCGGACTGCTGTCGCTGCACGTGGCCGGCCGGCTCCCGGAGCTGGCGGTGTCCGGGGTCGAGGAGATCCAGAACCTGGTCGAGGTCGCCGAGGACAACCTGACCCTGGCCGTGTGGGCGAACGCGGCCGGCGACGTCGAGTTCGAGATGGGCCGGCTGAGCCGGCTGCCCTTCCCGGACGCCTCGGCGGACATCGTGTTCTCCTTCTCCTCGCTGCACCGCTGGTCCCGGCCGGTCGAGACGCTCAGGGAGTGCGCCCGGATCTGCAAGCCCGACGGCGTGGTGATCATCGAGGACATCAACCGGCACGCGGAGGAGGGGCACATCACCTTCATCCTCCAGTTCGTGAAGGAGGGCGGCGAGCAGTTCATGCGCTCGCTCCAGTCGGGCTACACCCGCGACGAGGTCGCGGAGCTGCTCCGGCAGGCCGGCCTGGACGGCTGGCAGGTGGTCGAGGAGGACCTCGGCCTGGTGATCTCCTCCCGGCCGCTCGACCCGGTGGCCCCGTGATGGCGGCCGTCACCATCGCCGTCGTGCAGATGGAGTCCAAGCTCGGCCGCAACGCCGCCAACCAGCGGCGCGCGGAGCGCTTCGTCGCCCAGGCGGTCGAGCAGGGCGCGGACCTCGTCTGCCTGCCGGAGGCCTACCTGACCTCCGGCAACATCCTCGAAGTCGCGGACGTGTCGGTGCCGATCCCCGGGCCGGAGACCGACCGGCTGTGCGAGCTGTCCCGGGAGCACGGCATCCACCTGGTGGCCGGCCTGCTGGAGCGCGGCGGGGACGGGAAGTACTACAGCACCTCCGTGCTCACCGGCCCGCAGGGCGAACTCCTCGGCCGCTACCGGCGGGTGCACTGCCACGAACTGGAGAGCCGCTACCTGGCCGGCGGTTCGGAGTACCCGGTGTTCGACGTCGGCTTCGGGCGGATCGGCCTCCTCCAGGGCTACGACATCAACTTCCCGGAGGCCGCCCGCGAGTACCTTCGCCGCGGCGTCGACGTCCTGGTCTGCTCCGCCCTGGTGCCCGAGATGTTCGCCTACGTGGCCAACCTGCGGCTGCCGGTCCGCGCGGTGGACACCGAGTGCGTGCTCGCCTTCGCCTCCGGGGTCGGCACCAACCTGTACGCGGGCTTCGGCTACATGGGGCGCAGCCAGGTCCTGGCCGACCCGCTCTTCCTGGAGGCGGAGCGCTTCGACTTCGTCGACGGCGACGAGCGGATGGTGCTGATCGAGGAGGGCGAGGGCGTCGGCGTGGTCCGGGTGGACCTGGAGCGGATGCGCCGGTACCGGGTGAAGGCCACCCTGCGGCACGACCTCCGGCCGTCCACCTACTGGGCGGCCCTCGACGACCGGGCCCGGCCCGCCAGCGGCGGGGGGGAGTGACCGGCGATGCGGGTACTGCTCATCTCCACCAACAAGATCCGGGTGCCGAGACCGGCGCTGCCGATCGGCATGGCGTACATCAGCGCCGCGCTCAAGCGGGCCGGCCACCAGGTCGACGTGCTCGACCTGCTGTGGGAGTCCCGGGAGTTGAAGGCCGTCCGGGAGCGGCTGACCTCCCAGCGGTACGACGTGGTCGGCATCGCCGTCCGCAACCTGGACAACCTGACCTTCGTCGACCCGATCTTCTTCGGCCCGATGACGGAGAAGATCGTCCAGTGCGTGCGCAAGTACACCTCGGCCAAGGTCGTCCTCGGCGGCTCGGGCTTCTCGGTCGAACCGCTGGCCTTCTTCGAGTACGCCCAGCCGGACTACGGGATCGCGGGCGAGGGCGAGGCCGGGATCGTCCAGCTGATGGAGCACCTCCAGGGCGGCGGGCGGAAGCTGGAGGAGATCTCCGGGCTGTGCCACCTGGACGGCAACGGGCACTTCGTGCAGAACCCGGCGGACTCCGCGTTCGACCTCGGGGCGCTCGAACCCGACCGCTCGGTCTACGACCCCCGGTACTTCGAGGAGGGGGTCTCGGCCGCCTCCGACCTCACCCGGGACCACCAGCCGGCCATCGAGACGCTGCAGACCAAGCGGGGCTGCAAGCTCTACTGCTCGTACTGCATCATCCGCAAGACGGAGGGCAAGGGGAACCGGTTCAAGGAGCCCGCCGAGGTGGTCGGCGAGATCCAGCGGGCAATGGCGGAGAACCCGGCCGTCCGTGAGTTCGAGATCGTGGACGCGACCTTCAACTTCCCGATCGAGTACGCCTCGGAGGTCTGCGCGGAGATGATCCGCGCCAAGCTGGACGTCGCCTGGTACTGCCAGCTGACCCCCAACGCGGTCACGCCGGAGTTCGTCGACCTGCTCGCCGCGGCCGGCTGCATCCGGGTCGACCTGGGCACCGACGCGCTGACCGACGAGGCGCTGGCGGACCTCCAGAAGGGCTTCGACATGGCCAAGGTGCTGGAGGTGGACCGGCTCTTCACCGCCAGTCCGATCGAGCACACCCACTGCGTCTTCCTCGGCGGCCCGGGCGAGACCCCGGCCGCGCTGCGGGAATCGATCGGCTTCACCGAGCGGTTCCTGAACCCGGCCCAGATCTACGCCAACCTCGGCATCCGCATCCTGAGCGGCACCAAGCTCCAGCAGCAGGCGGTGAAGGCCGGGATCCTCACCGAGGGGCAGGGCACCTTCGTCCCCGCGTACTACGTGGAACCGGCGATCGTCGAGGACCGCGACACCCTCGACTTCGTCCGCAACGCCTACCTCGGCCACCGGAACTGGTACTTGTGGTGGGGGCTGCGCGGCCAGAGCCTGTCGGACCGCGCGGTCCACTCCAAGCGGACCGTGGCCGACATGCAGCGCGAGTACGACTACGTGATGAGCGCCAAGCCCCGGTTGGAGAAGGCACCGAAACGGACGACCGGAAAGCCGGTCATGCTCAACCTGGGAGTGGTCTAGGTGAACACGGAAGCGGTCGCCGGCGAGCTGCTGGCGTCCCTCGCGGCCCGGGGCGACGCGGACTTCGCGGTGGGGATGCAACGCTACTTCCCCCACGAGATCCGCGCCCTCGGCGTCGGCAACGCCGCGGTGGTGGCGCTCGCCGGCGACTTCTTCCGGGAGCACGGGGACGTCCCCGCGGCCGCCAGGCTCCGGTTGGCGGAGGAGGTGCTGGCGCGCGCCGAGCACCACGAGGAGGTGCTGCTCGGCTTCGCGCTGCTGCACAAGGTCGCCCGGACCGGGCTGGGCGACGACTTCCTCGACCGCTGCGAGGGCTGGCTCGAACGGTACGTGTCCAACTGGGCGCAGTGCGACGACCTGTGCCTGAAACTGCTCTACCCGTACTTCCTGGGCCACCTCGACCGACTCCCCCGGACCGCGCGCTGGGTCGGATCGGAGTCCCCCTGGGCGCGGCGGGCGGCGAACGTGGCGGTGGTGAAGTTCGTGCGGCGCAAGGTCGGCAAGGTCACCTACGAACTGCCGGTCGCCCACGTCCTCGACAACTGCACCCGGCTGATGCACGACAAGGACCCGTACGTGCAGAAGGGGTCCGGGTGGCTGCTCAAGGTCACCGCGCAGGTCCACCCGGCCGAGGTGGAGGCCTACCTGCGGCGGTGGCGGCCGGTCATGAAGCGGGACACCTTCCGGTACGCCCTGGAGGGCCTGGACAAGGAGACCCGGGGAGCCCTGATGGCCCTCGGCGGGAAGGCGGAGGCTTGAGTACCGGCGGTTACGTGCACCGGCGCGGGATCCACTGCGAATCGGCGTGCCAGTGCAACATCCTGGCGGCCGCCGGCCACGAGGTCGACGAGGACGTGGTGTTCGGCCTGGACGGCGGCTTCGGGTTCTCCTTCTTCCCCGCGCGGGGCGGCGCCCCGGACATCGTGGTGGGCAAGCAGGCGATCATGCCGCTGCGGGCCGCCCGGCTGATGGGCGTCGAGGTCGCCGCGCACGCGCCCGCGTCCGGCAAGGGGCTGGCCCAGCTGCTGGAGTCGGCCCCGGCCGTCATGGTGCGGGTGGACCTCGGCCGGCTGCCGTACTGGGGGCTGGAGGGCCGCTCCTCCTTCGGCGGGTACTTCGTCAACGTGGTCCGCGCCCTCGACGACGACCGGTTCGAGGTGTCCGACCCGGCGCTCGACACCACCGTCCTCGTCACGGCGGCGGACCTGGAGGCGGCCCGCTCCAGCCGCGACTCGCCGCCGCTCAACCCCGACCGCAAGGCGTACGTGTTCGGCGCCCGGCGGAGCGCTCCCCAGCTCGGCCTGGTCGGACCGGTGGCGGTGCGCAACCTCTGCCGCGACGTCCTCAAGCCCGGCAGCCGGAGCCTGGGCCTGGCCGGGATGAAGCAGCTGCAGTCGACCGCCCCGACCTGGCCGCGGACCAAGCTCGGCGAGGTCGACGACGTGGACGCCGCGGGCCGGGTGGTGCGCACCGACGCGCTCTCCCGCCAACTGCTGCACCTGGGCCGCCAGATCGAGACCTTCGGCACCGGGGGCGGGCTCTTCCGCCCGATGATCGGGCGCTTCCTGGCCGCCGTCGCCGAGGCCTCCGGCGACGCCCGCTACACCGGACCCGCCGAGCTCTTCCGGGCGAGCGGCCGGCACTGGCAGACCCTGGGGCGCGCGCTGCTGGACGGCGCCGCCACCCCGGGCGGGGACCGGCAGCAGCTGGTGGACGCCGTGGTGGACACCGTCGGCACCGCGATGGACCTGGAAAAGCGGGCGCTGCGCGCGCTCGGCGGCGTGTAGGGCGGGAGGAAGCCATGCCGAGCGCGGACGAGACGATCCTGGCCCAGGGCCCCGACCGGTGGAACGAGTACGCCCGCCGGCGCCGGGCCGAGGGCCCGTTCCGCCCCGACCTGCGGGCCGCCCGGCTGCACGGCGCGGACCTGCGGGGCGCGGACCTGGTGGACGCCGACCTCAGCGGCGCGGTGCTGACCGAGTCGTACCTGATGTCCGCCGACCTGCGCGGCGCCAACCTCCAGGACGCCGACCTGGTCGAGGCCTACCTCATCCAGGCGGACCTGGCGAACAGCCGGCTGGTCGGGGCGGACCTCGACGGGGCCGACCTCAGCGGGGCCGACCTCACCGGCGCCGTGCTCGACCCGGGCTTCCGGCGCCGGGGCGTCATCTCGGACTTCCTCACGATCTGGCCGCAGGACCTCTGAGGCCCCGACCCCTGCGGCTGCGGCCTGGACCCGAGCCGGGGGCGGACCGCCACCGTCAGCACGCGAGCAGGAGGAGACAGCAGTGACGGCGACTTCGTCCACCGACGAATGGGGCGTGGACCAGCTCGACCTGGACGCCTACCTGAAACGGATCGGCCGACCGGACCTGGGCGACGCCAAGCCCAACCGGGAGACCCTCCGGCGGCTGCACCGCGCCCACGTCGAGTCGATCCCCTTCGAGAACATCGACATCGTGCTGGGGCGCGAGGTCCCGATGAGCACCGCCGACATCCAGCGCAAGCTGGTGGCCGCCGCCCGCGGCGGCTACTGCCACGAGCACGGGCTGCTGTTCGGCGCGGTGCTCAACCGGCTCGGGTACCGGGTCGACCGGCTGCTCGCGCGCCCCCGGGAACGCCCCGGCCGCCCCTGGCCGTGCACCCACCTCACCCTGCTCGCCTCCGGCGTGGACGGCGACTGGCTGGCCGACGTCGGCTTCGGCGCGGGCCTGCTGGAGCCCCTGCCGCTCACCGAGGACGGCTGGAGCACCCAGGGCGAGGGCTGGTCCTTCGCCGTCGCCGCCCACGAGGAGGGCCGGCAGCTGATGGAGCGGGCGGTGCCCGGCACCCCGGCCGGGAACACGCCGGGTGCCCCGGCCGGGAGCACCCTCTACTCGTTCTCGAACCGGGCGCAGCGGGCCGCCGACGTCGACGCGGCCAACTACTACACGTCCACCCACCCGGATTCGCCCTTCACCGGCCAGCTGATCGTGATGCAACGTTTCAGCGGCGAGATGCGGCGCCTGCTCAACCGCGACTTCTCCCGCGTCCGGCCGGACGGCACCGCCGAGCGCCGGCAGCACCTCGACGACGGGCAGTTCGCGGCCGTGCTGACCGAGGAGTTCGGACTGGCCCTGACGGCGGAGGAACTGCGCGGGCTCGCCGCGCGGGTCGGCGACGTCCGCTCCAGCCTGATGGGCGGCCCGTGAGGCGCTACCCCTGTTCCCGTACCGGGGCCACCGGCTGGCGGAGGATGGTGCGCAGCCGGCTCGGGTGCGCCCGGCGGGCGTCGGAGAGGTAGATCTCGTGGTGGCGCCCCCGGAGGGTCAGCCCCTGGGCCGGCACGAACTCGTCGTGCATCCGGGCGATCGTCGGCCCCTCCTCGTCGTACGGTCCGACGTGCAGGACCTGGACGCTGGGCCCCTCGGTGAACTCCTCGAACCGCACCAGCTTCACGGCGCTGAGGTCCTTCGTCCGGTGCACCCGCTCCAGCGCCGCGTCGACGATCCCCGGGGTGATCCAGTCCGGCTGGACGATCATCAGCGTCCAGTCCCAGGCGTCCTTCTCCCGGGTCCGGAAGACCTCCAGGTCCTTGGAGGACCACAGGCCCTCCAGCGGCCCGACGGTGTGGGTGCGCCCCAACTCCTGCTTGGCGACGGCGCGTACGGCGTAGGAGGTGGTGTAGAGCGCGGTGACCACCTCCGCGTACTCCGGCGAGGTGTTCGGGTTGCCGTGCCCGTCCGCCATCAGGAACCTCATCCGCGGGACGTCGATGACCTCGAACTTCCGGCGACCGGCCGAATAGAGGCCCGGCCGTTCCTTCTTGACGTCGTAGTTGTCCATCGCGGCGCTGCTCCCGGTCGGTCGGCTTGGTCCGGTCGGGAGCCATCCTAGGAGCCGTGACGGCGGGCCCCGCGCCCGGTTCCCCGGGTTCCCCCCATCGGGCGAATCCGGCCGCCGGGGGCGGCGGGGACCGGTCCCCGCCGTCACGGGCCCCGGCTCACAGCCGGGCGTGCGAGCCGATGTCGGCGCGGAAGGCCTCGACCATGGCGGCCGTCACCGTCGGGCGGCTCGCGCCGATCGCGGCGAGGTGGTCCGCGGTGGTCGCCCCGGGGACGGCGTCGTCCCGTTCGAAGGCGCTCTGCGCCGCCAGCCGTGCGGCGTGCTCGATGTCGGCGGGCGAGAAGCGCTCGCTCGCGGCCACCAGGGCGGGCACGTCCACGTCGACGCGGTCGGTGCCGAGGGCGTAGCGGGACCAGATGGCGGCGCGGGCGTCCGGGTCCGGCGGTCCGATCGGGATGACGTAGTCGAACCGGCCGGTGCGCAGGAAGGCCGGGTCGAGCGAGCGCACCGAGTTGGTCGCGCAGACCAGCAGCCGGCCGTCGCGTTCGCGGAACCCCGGGATCAGCTTGAGCAGTTCGTTGGTCACCCCGTGCACGGCGCCCGGCTGGCCGGCCGCGCCACGCACGGGGGCGATCTCCTCCACCTCGTCGATGAAGACCAGCACCCGCTCCAGTTCACCGATCCGCGCGAACGCGCTGCGCAGCGCGGCGGCCAGGTTGCCCTCGTCGGCGAGGCGGGAGGGCAGCAGCTCGACGAACGGCCAGCCCAGGCGGGAGGCGATGGCCCGGGCGAAGGTGGTCTTGCCGGTGCCGGGCGGCCCGAACAGGGTGATCGCGCGCGGCGGCCGCACCCCGTGCCGGGCGGCGCGCTCGGGTTCCGCGAGCGGCAGCACGATCCGCCGCTCGATCAGCTCCTTCTCGGCGGTCATCCCGGCGACCTGGTCCCACAGGTCCCCGCTCAGCAGCCGCCCGCCGAGCTCGTCCAGCGTGCCGGCCGCGGGGCCGGCGGCGGGCTCGGTCTTCTCGAAGTAGGCCGCGGCGGGCCGCCGTTGGTAGCCGGCCTTGTGCAGTCCCTCGCCGAGCAGTTCCTCCTCCGGCAGCACGTAGGCGATCCGCCGCACCCGCAGCTCGACCAGCCGCCGCTCCAACTCCCGCAGCAGCGCGCTGGCCAGGCCCCGCCCGCGCCAGGCCGGGGCGATCGCCACCCGCATCACCCAGGCCCGCTCCCCCGTCCCGGCCACCTGGGCCAGCGCGGCCCCGATCGGCGTGCCGCCGTGCACCGCGACCACGGCGGGCTGGCGTGCGGTCAGCGCGGCGATGCACTCGGCGAGCGGGAACACGGACTCCTGCCCCAGCCCGGCGGTGCTGTCGATCAGGTGGACGACGGCGGCCAGGTCCTCCTCCCGGTAGTCGTGGATCAGCCAGTTCACGCGCATCGCTCCCTCGGGTCGCCGCTCGCCGGTCGCCGTCGTACGGCACGGCCCGTACGGGCGGTTCGTACGGGCGGTTCGTACGGTTCCGGAGAAGGTAGGCGGGCCGGGCGCGGCCCGTCGTGCGCCGATCGGGACAACGCGCCGTGGACGAACCGTACGCGGCAGCGGGTTGCGCGGCCGCTAGGGCCTAGGGGAGCCGGGTGGCCCGGGGCAGGTCGAGCTCCGCCCACACCGCCTTCCCGAAGGCGGTCCGGCAGGCTCCCCAGCGGCGGCACAGGACGTTGATCAGTTGCAGTCCGCGCCCGCCCTCGTCGCTCAGCGAGGCGTGCTGGATCTGCGGGAGGTCGGGGCCCCGGTCGGAGACCTCGATCACCAGGCGGTCGTGCCGGAGCAGTCGCAGCGGCCCGACCGCGCGCCCGTGGCGCAGGGCGTTGCCGGCCATCTCGCTGACCACCAGCTCCGCCGCGTCCACCAGGTCGGTCAGCTCCCACCGGGCCAGCTGGTCGCGGACCAGGCGGCGGGCGGCGCCGGCCGCCGAGGCGTCCGCCGGGAGGTCCCACACCCGCACCTCGGCGGCCGCCGCGCCGTCGAGCGCGTCGGCGGCGACCAGGACCGCGTCGTCGTACCGGCCGGCCGGCGCCAGGTGCGCCGCCTCGGGCCCGGGGCGGCTCCGGAGCACCGGGCCGGCCTCCCGGCGCAGCCGCTCCAGGTCGGCCGCGAGGTCCCCGCGGCGCGTCTTGGCCAGCCCGTCGGTGTACAGCAGCAGCCGGGCCCCGCCGGGCAGGACGATCCTGGTGCCGTCGTAGGGGATCGCCCCGGCGCCGATCGGGCCGCCGACCGGCAGGTCGACGAAGTGCGCGGGGCCGTCCGGGCCGACCAGGACCGGTGGCACGTGCCCGGCCGAGGCGAGCGCGCAGCTGCCGTCGGCCGGGTCGTAGACGGCGCACAGGCAGCTGGCGACCTGTTCCTCGTCGAGGTCGCGGGCCGCCAGGTCGAGCCGGGCGAGCACCCGCTCGGGGACGGTGTCCAGGGCCAGCAGGATGCGGGCGGCGCCGCGCAGGCGGCCCATCGTGGCGGCCGCGGGCAGGCCGCCGCCGAGGACGTCGCCGACCACCAGGGCGGTGCGGCCGCCCGGGAGCGCCACGACGTCGAACCAGTCGCCGCCCGCCACCCGGCTGTCCAGCGCCGGCAGGTAGTCGCAGTGCACGTCCAGCCCCGGGGTCGGCGGGGACTCGCGCGGCAGCAGGCTGCGCTGCAGGGTGACGACGGTGTCCCGTTCCCGTTGGTAGAGGCGGGCGTTGTCGATGGACAGGGCGGCCCGGCCGAGCAGTTCGGTCGCGAGCGCGAGGTCCGCCCGGTCGAAGCCGGGCCGGTCGCCGGACCGGACGAAGTCGGCGATCCCCAGCAGCACGCCGCGGGCGACCATGGGGACGACCAGGTAGCTGTGCACACCGGCGGCGGCCAGCTGGGCGGCGCCGCTCGGGGTGGAGGCGATCCGCAGGTAGTCGTCCGGGGTGGTCCTGGTGACCAGGACCGGTTCGCCGGTGACCAGGGCGTCCCTGGAGTAGCTGGGCCCGACCACGCTGGGGCTGCCGACCGGGTCGGCCTCGATCACCCGCACGCTCGGTATCCAGGCGATCGCCATCGCGCGCAGCGCGGGCGGCTCCGGGCCCTGCCAGCGCTCGGTCTCCTCGCCCCGCAGCACCGTTTCGAGGAGGTCGACCGCCGCGCCGTCGGCGAACCTCGGCACGGTGGAGTCGGCCAGCTCCTGCGCGGTGCGCCGCAGGTCGAGCGTGGTGCCGATCCGCCGTCCCGCCTCGTTCAGCCAGGAGAGGTCGGCGGGCAGGCGCTCGGTTCCGGCCCCGCCGTGCGGGGCGCCCCCACGGCCGTACGGGCCTCCGCCGCGGCCCGGGAGTTGCGGTTCGGCCATGGCCTCCGCCTGTCCTGTGCAGTCCGGCCGTCCCCACCAGCCTGGCACGGCGCGCGGCCGGTCGCACGGCGCGGCCGTCGGGCCGCACGGTTCGGAACGGTCCCGGGGCCGCCCGGTTCGGAGCGGTCTCGGGTGCGCGATCCTCGCGCATATTTGCGTGTTTACGCAAGCCTCCGATCGTCGTCCCTCTCCCCGCCGAGTGGCGGATGTTCCCGACGGGCCGTCAGGGGCCAGCCTTGCGGGCAGTTCGACAGGTTCACGTCATCCCCCACAGGCGGCCCCCACGCCGCCGGACAAGGACACGTCATGAGGCACTTCCCCCTGCCCGGAATCCTCGCCACCGCCGCCGCGGCCGCCGCCCTCGTACTCGCCGCACCGGCGGCCGGCGCCTCCGCCACCCCCCTGCCCAGCCGGCCCATCATCGGCGGCGGCGCCGCCTCCCAGGGCTACACCTTCATCGTCTCGCTCCAGCAGAACGGCCAGCACATCTGCGGCGCCTCGCTGATCTCGCCCACCTGGGCGGTCACCGCGGCCCACTGCGTGGCCGGCGGCACCGCCGACCAGTTCACCGTCCGGGTCGGCTCCAACGACCGGACCTCGGGCGGCGAGGTGGCCTCGCTCGCCAAGGTCGTCCCCCACCCGAACTACAGCACCAACAACGACATCGCCCTGCTCCAGCTCAGCGCCCCCGTCCAGGCCACCCCGATCGCCATCGCCGACGGCGCACCGGCCGGCACCGCGATCAAGCTGCTCGGCTGGGGCCAGGAGAACCCGCAGCCCGGCGCCGACGGCGGCCCGGACCAGCTCAAGGAGCTCGACACCAGCCTGCTCCCGAGCGGCTGCGCCGAAGGCTTCGACCCCTCCTCCGAGCTCTGCGTCAACAACCCCCAGGGCCCGGACGGCAACAACCAGGGCGCCTGCTACGGCGACTCCGGCGGCCCGGCGATCGCGCAGGTCAACGGCGAGTGGCGACTGCTCGGCGCCACCAGCCGGGCCGGCGGCTCCTCCTCCACCTGCGCGGTCGACCCCTCGATCTACACCAACGTGACGGCGTTCAAGGACTTCGTCCAGACCACCATGGCCGGCTGATCCCCGACCCCTCCCCGGGGGCGCGACAGCGCCCCCGACCGGCGGCGCTACACCCCCGCGCGGGGGTGGGGGGCCGCCGGTTGGTTCGGGCGCGGCGGCTTTGACGTCC
>NZ_JBHZCN010000098.1:0-34717 GCF_042755465.1 Kitasatospora sp. NPDC059160
GCGGCCCCCCCGCGGGCCGCGCCCTTGGGTGGGGGGGGGGGGGGCCCCCCCGGGGCACCCCCCCGGGGCCCCCCCCGCCGCCTTCACACGCCGACCGTCAGCGCACCGTCTGCGCCACCCGCTGCGCCGGGACGCCCGGCGTCCGGTCCGTACCCGGCGCGGCCGGGGAGGCGCCCAGCGCGGTGCCGCGGGTCTCCTCCGCCCACAGCACGCACACCAGCAGGCCCAGCGCCGTCACCCCGGCGGCGATCAGCATGGTCGGGCCGGTGCCCAGGCCGGTCAGCGACAGCGGCAGCAGGTAGGTGCCCACCGCGGCGCCGATCCGGCTGACCGAGGTGGCCATGCCCACGGCGGTGGCCCGGACCTCGGTCGGGAACAGCTCGTTGGGGTAGGTCCAGTCCAGCACGTTCGGCCCCCCGCACAGGAAGGCGTACGCGCACAGCGCGGTCAGCGCCACGGCCGCCGGGGCGGTGGGCCACACCCCCAGCAGTGCCAGCGGCACGGTCATCAGCGCGAAGGACCAGACGATGACGGGGCGCCGGCCCTTGGTGTCGATCAGGCGCAGCGCCGGGTAGCAGCCCAGCAGGAAGACCAGGCTGATCAGCCCGGTGCCCAGGGTCTCCGTCACGGTGCCGCCGGGCATGCCGAAGGAGGAGAGGATCTGCGGGCCGAAGGTGAGCATCGCGAACAGCGGGCCGACCTGGCACAGGAAGAACAGGCCGCAGAACAGGGTGCGGCGCCGGTAGGGCGGGGTCATCAGCAGCCGCAGCCCGCCGGCGGCGCGGGCGCGCCCGGCCGGGTCGGGCATCAGCTCGCGGCCGTCGACCCGCACCCCCAGGTGCTTCTCGACCACGCGCACCGCCTCGCCGACCCGCCCGTTGGCGGCCAGCCAGCGCGGCGACTCCGGCGAGCCGCGGCGGATCACCAGGAAGACCACGCACAGCACGGTGGAGCTGGCCAGCATCCACCGCCAGCTGCCCGGCCCGGCCAGCTCCAGGAACAGGTAGCCCACCACGTAGGCGAGCACCGAGCCGGCGTACCAGGCGACGATCTGCTGGCCGAGCAGCCGCCCGCGGTGCTTGGCGGGCAGCCACTCGGCCAGCAGGGAGGTGGCGATCGGGTAGTCGGCGGCCACCGCCATGCCGAGCACGAAGCGCAGCACGGTGATCGCCCACACCGAGTCGACCCAGAACGAGAGCACCGAGCAGGCGACCATCACCAGCAGGTCGGCGGTGTACATCACCTCCCGGCCGATCTTGTCGGTCAGCACGCCGAACACGGCGCCGCCGACGAACATGCCCACCAGGGCGGCGGCGCCGATCAGGCTGACCTCGGCGGTGGACAGTCCCAGCTCGGGGCGCATCCCGATCAGGGCGACACCGACGATGCTCAGGATGTAGCCGTCGAGCAGCGGCCCACCGGAACAGGCCAGGGCCAGCCTGCGGTGGAAGGCGGTGTACGGGGCGTTGTCGATCGTTTGGGACATGGGTCTGCGGGTCCTCCGGGACGTACGGCGGCCACGTGCTCTGCACGCGTCACCGTGCGCCGGGTAGACGGCGGGGAACGACGCCGCCCACCGTGGACGACGCCATCGCCCGATCACACCGGGCGACCGTCCACGGTTGCCCGGGTACGGAGGGTGAACCACCGGGGCGAAGGTCGGCCGGATTCGTGCCCAAGGTCCCGAAGCGGACAGGCCCTTCGCCCGTGCCGGTTTACGCCCCGCCCAGTCCTCACGGGCCCTGCCGCCCTCCGCCCGCCCGGCGGACCGCCACGGGTGACCCTCGTCACTTTCGGCGCCCAACGGTGTGGGACCTGCCACTTTCAGGCCCCCGGACGGGCCCCGCGCAGCCGCTCCAGGCCCACGTCCAGCGCCGCCTCCAGATGGACGACGGACCCCGTGGTCAGCAGGATCAGCACCCCGCCCTGGATCCCGGCCAGCAGCGCCGCCGCCTCCCGGCCGGCGTCCAGCTCCGCCGTGACCGCGCCGCCCTCCTGGAGCCGGCGGATCCCCGCCGCGAGCTGCTCCTGCCACTGCTCCAGCAGCCGGGCCGCCACCGCCCGCGCCGCCTGCGTGGTCGAGCCCAGCTGCGACAGCGCCGTGTGCAGCGGGCAGTTCACCCCCTGGGCGCGGTAGCGGGCCACCACCTTGTCCCGCCAGCGCTGCCACGCCGCCCAGTCGTCCAGCGATCCCAGCTCCGGCTGCTGGTCCTCCAGCACCCGCGCCGCCTCGTGGCGGGCCACGGCCAGCAGCAACCCGTCCTTCCCGTCCGGGAAGTAGTGGAACAACTGGCTCTTGCTCGTCGCCGTGCGGGCCATCACGTCCTCCAGCCGCAGCGCGAACACCCCCTCCTCGCGGATCAGCCCGGCCGCGCCCTCGACGATGCGCGCCCTGGTCGCCACGCCCTTGCGGGTCAGTGCCACCTCGTACCTCCCGGAGTCCACGCCCTTCCCGCTCAGGGCACCAGCACCAGCTTGCCGGTCGTCCGCCGGGACTCCAGGTCCGCGTGCGCCCGGGCCGCCTCGGCCAGCGGGTAGCGGCCGGTGATCCGCTGGGTCAGCCGCCCCGCCCGCACCAGGTCGAACACCTCGGCGCTGCGCCGCACCAGGGCCTCGCGGGTGGGGACGTGGTGGTGCACCACCGGGTAGGTCAGCAGGATGCTGTCGGGCAGGTCGGTGGGCCGCAGGGTGGGCACGCCCATGAAGGGCCCGTAGTAGGCGTGCACGCCGTGCGGGCGCAGGGCCAGCTGGGACGAGGCGAAGGTGTCGGCGCCGCCGCCGTCGTAGACGACGTCGGCCCCGCGGCCGCCGGTCAACTCCCGTACCCGCTCCTGGAATCCGGCGCCGGAGTGGACCAGCACGTGGTCGGCGCCGGCCTCCTCGGCCGCGGCGGCCTTCTCCGCGCGGGACACCAGCCCGATCACCCGGCCGCCGCGGGCCTTGACCAGCTGGGTGAGCAGCAGGCCCACCCCGCCGGCCGCGGCGTGCACCACGGCGGTGTCGCCCGGGCCGACCGGGTAGGTCTCGGTGCTCAGGTGGTTGGCGGTCAGGCCCTGCATCAGCAGGCCGGCCGCCGTCGCGTCGTCGACGCCCTCGGGCACCTTCACCAGGGCGGCGGCCGGGATCGCGAGCAACTCGGCGTAGCTGCCCGGGTGGTAGAACCAGGCCACCCGGTCGCCGACCGCCAGGTCCGTCACCCCCGCCCCGAGCGCGCTGACGTACCCCATGCCCTCGGCCCCCAGCACGACGGGGGCCGCCCAGCCCCCCGTGCCCTGCGAACGGGCCCCGACGTCCAGGTAGTTGACCCCGGCCGCGCCCAGGCGCACCAGCACCTCGCCGGGGCCGGGCACGGGGTCGGGCAGCTCGGTCCAGCGCATGACCTCGGGGCCGCCGTGCTCCTGGATGCGGATCGCGTGCATGGGGTGACACCTTCCTGTGCGGGTTCGTCCCGGGAGGGGACGTCCAGCACGGTAGGCGCCCGAAAATGGACCCACAAGTCCAGAAACTGGGAACTCAGTGGTGCCGCCCGGCCGGTACCACCGGCCGGGCGGGGCAGCGGAGTTCAGGAGGCGGTCGGGCGGTGCGGGCCGGCGGCGCGGTCCTGCTTGCAGGCCTCCTGCTGGAGGAGGACGGCGATCTGGTCGACGTCGTCGTTGACGTCGAAGAAGCCCTGGATGTTCGGGACGGCCGCGCCGTTGACGCCGACGAAGAAGGTGTAGAGGTGGCCGTCGTCCGCCTGGAGGTAGCCCGCGTAGCTCTGGGCGTTGATGGCGAACTGCTGGTTGAGCCAGCCGAAGCCGATGATGGTGCCGGGCTTGGCGAAGACCTTGCCCCTGGCCGGGCAGTTCGTGGTGCAGAAGAGTGTGTCGGTGCCGGGCGGCGGTGCGCCCGAACGCGTCGGGGTCCTGGATCCGGGAGGCGCCAGCTCAACTGGGCGGGCTGCCCCTGGGGGGCAGGTCGATGACGTTGTCGTTGTTGACATCCTCCCCGCGCTGAAGCGCGGGGATTCCGGCCGCGCCTGCGGCACGGGACCTGCGCCCCGGTCCGCTGGTGTTCCGGTGGGTTCCTGTTTCAACAGACCGTGCCCGGCGTGGGATCGCCACGCCGGGGCTTACCGGTCCTCCGCAGGCGTTTTGCCTGTCCGCCTGCCCGGCGGCCAGGATGTTGACAGCAGCGTTGAGGTCACGGTCATGCAGCACACCGCACGCACCGCAGACCCACTCGCGCACCGCGAGTGGCTTGGGTCCGTCGCGGTGTCCGCACTCCGAGCAGAGCTGGGAGGACGGGAACGTGCGGGGCACGATCCCGACGTGCCGCCCGTACCGGGCCGCTTTCTCTTCGAGCAGGCGCCGGAAGGCGGCCCATCCGGCGTCGTGGACGGACTTGGCCAGACGGCCCCGGGCGAGGCCGCGCACGTTCAGGTCCTCCAGGTGCACCGCTTGGGTCTCGCGGATGATCCTGGTGGTCTGCTTGTGCAGCCAGTCCATGCGGGTGTCGGTCACCTTGGCATGGGCCCTGGCGACCTTGCGGCGGGCCTTGGCCCGGTTCTTCGACCCCTTCGCCTTGCGGGACAGCGCCCGCTGCGCGGCCTTGAGTTTCCTCTCCGCCTTGCGGAGGAAGCGCGGGTTGTCGATTACGCTGCCGTCGGAGAGGACGGCGTAGGTGGTCAGCCCGAGGTCGATGCCGACCTCGGCATCGACCTCGGGCAGGTGCTCGGGTTCGACGTCCACCACGAAACTGGCGTGGTACCGGCCAGCCGCATCCAGGACGACCGTCACGGACGACGGGTCGGCGGGCAGCGCCCTCGACCACTTCACCCGCACGTCACCGATCTTCGCCAGGTTCAGCTTCCCGTTGCCCCACAGCCGGAACCCGTTGCGGGAGAACCGCAGCGACTGCCGGGCATCGCGCTTCGACTTGAACACTGGCAGCCCGACCGGGCGACCGGCCCGCCTGCCGGACACCGAGTCGAAGAAGTTGCGGTACGCGGTATCCAGATCGCGCAGGGACGACTGCAACGCGTCCACCGACACCGACCCCAGCCACGACCGGGCATCCGTCCTCTTCGCCTCGGTGATCACCGACTTGGCCAGGGCACCGGTCGGGATCCTCGACCCGTCCGCCTTCCACGCGGCTTTCCGCAGGGCGAGCGCATCGTTGTACACCACCCGCGCACATCCGAACGTCCGGGCCAGCGATTGCCGCTGACCCTTCGTCGGATAGATGCGATAGGAGTACCTGAGATGCACGAAATCAACCTACCGACAGGCACTGACAACCAGATGCGGCCACCCGCACAGCGGTCCGCCCTGACAGCGAAACACCGCCACCTGACCTGCTCCGCAGGCAGTCCGTTTCTCCCCCGTAAGCGGGAGGTACCCCACCCCCGGCCAAAGCCTGGGGTATGCACGGAGGTCCCCGATGAACCGGAACGGCGCCGAACCGGCCTGGATCTACGACTGGTCGGGGTGGGCCTACGACTCGGGGCCCTGCCGCCGCTGGACCTCACCGCCCTGCCCACCCTCATCGTGTCCTGGTCTGGTGCACCGTAGGGGAGGGAAGCGCACGCCGCACGGTGGAGTGAAGCTGAGTACCCGTACTCAGGACCCGCTGCCGGGCCGTGGGGACACTGTTGGCCACGCCTTGTCGGTGGTGGTGGGGGAACGGACGCCAAACCGCGTTACGGCCTCGCGGCGCTGCTGGGGTCCACGCCGTTCGCAATAGTCGGCTTCCTCGTGCTGCTGGTCGACGGGACCGGGTGGTGGGCGCTCCTCGGGATGGTCGGCACCGGTGTGATCGCGGTGGTGGGGATGGCGTGGTGGGTCTCGCTGCTGTGGATCGCCGCGGCGTGGTCCCGTTTCCAGCGGAGCCAGTCCGCGGCGGCACGTCAGAAGTCACCGTGAGCCGCGGGCCCGGACCGCGCGGCGCGGTGCGGCGGGTGCCGATCAGCTCACCGGGACCGGGACGCCCCGGATGAGGAGGGGGAGGCAGGCGCCGTGGTCCCAGGCGTCCCAGGCGTCGTCGACGCGGCGGTACTGGTCGTCGGCCATGACCTCGCGCAGCCTGGACTGCGGGACCCAGTGGAGGCCGCGGATGTCGCCCGGCGGCTCGTGGCGGCGGACGGCCTGGGCCTGCTGGGGCGTGACCGTGCCGCCCGCGTAGACGAAGTCGAGGCCCTCGGGGAACTCGGCGGCGGGCACGTAGTCGATCGTCAGGACGGTGCGCAGGCCCAGGACGAGCCCGGTCTGGGTGTCGAGGTGCCGGCGGGCGGCGAGGTGGGGGAGCTCGTCCTGCTCGGCGCTGCCGCCGGGCAGCGTGAAGCCGTCCTGGTGGACGGGATCGGCGAGGAGGACGAGGGGCTCGCCCGACCCGTCGGGGTCCTCGGTGAGGACGAAGACATGGTGGCCCGAACGCCGCGCGGGCGGGCGGTGCTTGAGGAGGATCCTGCTCAATTCTGCTCCAGGTGTGGGGAGTTCGATGGTGTTACAGCGGCCGACGACGCGGCTTTCCGCAGGTCCCCGGCGCGGTCTCCCGGGGGGTGAGGGAGTGGAGGAAGGACGGGTCGACCTTCCACTCCGGCCCGGTCGCCCCGAGGGGACGAAGGACGGCCTTGCCGAACAGCACCTCTACGAAGACCCCCTCGCGGGGATCTGTCGGGTTGCTGAAGTCCTGCACCACTTCGTGGAGTTGGAAGGGGGGAGAAGGCATGGGGGTCTCCGGAGGTTGCACTGCGCGTCCGGCGAATCACCGGGTGTAGCCATGATGGCGTTCCGTCCTCTACGATCGCCAGGCTTCAACCTTCACAGTTCTGCCGAGTGACAAGACGAGGAAGATCGTGGGGATCGATGAAGACGATCAGTCGTTGTCTCCTGCCGTGCGCTTCGGGAATGAACTCCGCAGGCAGCGGCGCGCAAGGGGCTGGTCTCAGAGTGCGCTTGGCAGGCGCATGGGCTACAGCCATGGGCTGATCTCGTACATCGAAGGAGCGAAGAAGCCTGTAACACGTAAATTTGCGGTTGCGGCCGACCAGGTGTTCGAGACGGGTGGAGTGTTCGTCGAGCTGTGGCGGCGAATCTCGAACGCCAGCCTGCTGGAAGGATTCGACGAGTACGTCGAGGCCGAAGCGAGGTGCCGAAAGATCCGCACCTTTGAGTTGAACGTCATGCCGGGCCTCTTTCAGACTGAGGCGTACGCGTCGGCCCTGGCTCGTGCGGCCGTCCTTCGTGGCAGCATCACCAAGTCCCAGGCGAAGGAGCGAGTCGACTTCCTGATGGGGCGTCAGCTGGTGCTTCGTCGCGACCCGCCGCCAGTGGTGCATGCCGTCATGGATGAGAGCTGTCTGCTTCGGCCAGTGGGAGGGCGTGATGTCATGCTCCAGCAACTTCTGCACCTTGAGGGTTTGGCCGAGCTTCCGCACATCACGCTGCAGGTGGCCCCTTTCTCCCTCGGGGAGCACGTCCCGTTCACGATGCCGATAGTCCTGTTGACCCTTCGCGACCGCTCGGTCGTCGGCTATGCCGAGTCCCAGGCACGTGGGATCGTGGAGCGGGGGCACAGGGCGGTGGAAGCCTGGGACGGTGACTACGATCAACTCCAGGTGGAGTCATTGCCCAAGATGCCTTCGCTCGATGTGATCCGTGCCGTTCGGAAGGACCTTGAATGACCGGCCCCACTCTCGACCTGACCGACGCCAGATGGCGAAGGTCCGGTTTCAGCAACAACGGGGGCAACTGCGTGGAGGTTGCGCCAGGTTTTCCAGGGGTGATGCCTGTTCGTGACTCCAAGGATCCCAGCGGCCCGGCTCTGGTCTTTCCGGCAGAGGCGTGGAAGTCGTTCGTTACTGCCGTGCGCAGTGGCGAGTTCGGCGAGATCTGAGAGGAATGCCATGTCCGACCGCCTTGATCTGTCCGATGCCCGGTGGTTCAAGTCCTCCTACAGCAACAACGGCGGAACCTGCGTCGAGGTGGCTCCGAACTTCCCCGGGCTGGCTCCCGTCCGCGACTCCAAGGACCCTCAGGGCCCGGCCCTGGTCTTCCCGTCCGAGGCGTGGAAGTCCTTCGTTGCCGCCGTTCGCAGCGGGGAGTTCGGGAGCGTCTGAAACGGTAGGCCCGGACCGCACCCCCTGCGGTCCGGGCCGTCACCAACCGGTGAGGGCGTTCGTCAACCCGTGATCGTGGTGGAGCACCGCTACCGGCCGGCCTTTTTCGGGGTGGGGCACATCGAACCCGCGCTGTCAGCGCAGGGCCATACCGTGCGTGTTGTGGGCGACGATGAGGTGGATGACTATCAGGTGTGGGACATGACGGACGTCCTCACCTCGTTCTGCGCGCGCCTGTACGGTCGCCGCGTCGCCCGCGACCGAGCGGAGAGGGCGTTGACTGCGGCTGCGGAGAGTACCGAGTGACCCACAAGCAGGGAGTCAGGTTCGAGCTCGCGCCCGATTCGGACCAGGCCGTGTCGATGGGGCGGCACTGCGGGCTGTCCCGAGTGGTGGAGAACTCCACGGTAGGCCGCAGGGGCTGTCCTCCCGCATCCCGAAAGAAGCGTGCCGGGTCCGGGCGGCCGGATTCTCCAACTACCTCAAGTCCAAACAAGGCAAGCGCAAGGGCGCGAAGGTGGGCTTCCCGGGCTGGCGCAAGCGCAAGGACGGTTCGCGGTTCCGCTACGACGCCGACCGTGCCAAACCCCTGGACTCGAATACCGTGCGGCTGCCCGCCATCGGGGACGTGACCACCTGTGAGGACATGTCCTGGCTCACCAGCCGAATGGCTACCGGCGAGGCGCGCATACTCGGCGCGACCGTCCGCGAACAGGCCGGACGGTGGTGGGTCTCCTTGCAGATCGAGGTGGACCGTGATGGCGTCAACAAGCGCCGCCAGGTCAGCCACGACGCTCCCGCGTGTGGCATCGACCTCGGATCGAAGACCTTCGCGGTCATCCGCGACAGCGATGGCACCCGCAGGGAGATCGACGCCCCCAAGCCACTCAAGGCGGCTCTGCGTGCTCTCAGGAAAGCGAACCGGAAGCTGTCCAAGTCCAAGGAGGGATCGAAGAACCGGGGTAAGGCACGCCGACGCGTGAGCCGAATCCACCTGCGGGTCGCCGACCGGCGTAAAGACTTTCTGCACAAGACCACTACCGAGCTGACGAGAACCAAGTCGGCCATCGCCGTGGAGACCCTGCACGTCAAGGGCATGGTCAAGAACCGCAGGCTGTCCCGCGCCATCAGTGACGCCGGGTTCGGGGAGTTCGTCCGGCAGTTGGAGTACAAGGCCGACTGGTACGGCTCCCGCATCTGGACAGCCGACCGCTGCTTCCCCTCCTCCAAGACCTGCGGAGACTGCAAGCGGATCAATCAGGGCCTGGTCCTCTCGGACCGCGTATGGGTCTGTCCCGGGTGTGGTGTCCACCACGACCGGGACGACAACGCGGCAGGCAACCTCCTCGCGGCGATGCTCGCCGACCCGAACTTCTGACTGACTTGAGAACCCTCGCCGGGGAGTTGTCCGGAGAGGAAAAACGCCTCGTGGAGACCACGTAAGACCTTACTCTCCGGAGTTGGCGGAGGTCGGTGAAGCAGGAAGAGACTCAGTGTGAGAATCGCTGAGGATCAATCAACGGGAGTGAAACCTGTGCGCGTGCAGACCGATCAGCTGTCGCAGCAGCCTGCGACCGAGACCACCGACAAGAGATCCGTCCGGCATGCCCTGCTGATCTCGCTGGCCAGCGGCATCGGCTACATGCCGTTCGCCCTGACCATCCCGATCCTGCCCGGCCACGTCACCGGACGACTCCACGGCGGGCCCGCCGAGGTCGGCGCCGTCGTCGGCGGTTACGCGCTGACGGCCCTGCTGGCGCGCCCGGTGTCGGGCGTGCTGATGAACCGCCTCGGTGCCCGGGTCCTGACCGTCGGCGGCGCGATCGTGACCACGCTCGCCACCATCGCCTACCCGCTCGCCGGGTCGATCGCCCAACTCGTGGGCCTGCGCATGCTGGTGGGCATCGGCATGGGCGTGATGCTGGCCGCGACCGGGGTCTGGCCGGTCCAACTCGTCGCCAAGGACCGGCAGAGCTGGGCGCTGGGGCTGGCCGGCACCGTCATCTACGTGGCCATCGGCCTGGGCGCCCCGCTGGGCACGCTGGTGGAGCACCTGGTGGGCACGACGGCCACGTTCGTGATCGCCGGGCTGCTGGCCCTGCTCGTCATCCCCATAGCCCTGGCCGTGCCGGAGGTGCGGGTGCCGCCGAAGGCGAAGGAGGGGGCGGGCGGGATCGAGCGGGGCCGGGCGCTGCTGGGTACGGTGCTGTCCAGTGTGGCGCTGGTGTTCACCGCGTTCGGCTTCGCGGCCGTCTCCGGCTTCGCGGTCGCCAAGTTCGACGCCCTCGGGGTCGCCGGGGGAGCGGCCGTGGTCACCGCCTACTCGCTGACCGTGGTGCTGCTGCGGGTGGCGAGCACCTGGATCCGCTGGGAGGCCACGCGACCGGTGGCGCTCGCCGCCCTGTTCCTCGTCGAGGCCCTGGGGGTCGCGCTCATCGGGCTGTCGAACGGCCTCGTCCTGGGCGTGGTCGGCGGGGTGCTCACCGGGATCGGCATGTGGCAGATCTACCCGGTGCTGGGGCTGTTCGTGGTGCGCTCGGTCGACGAACGCGGGCGTGCCACGGCGCTGTCGACCTTCGGGGCCTGCTTCACCGTGGGCCTCGCCGCGGGCAGCGGCTCGCTCGGGCTGGTCGCCGAGGCCACCGGGTACCGGACGATGTTCCTGGTCTGCGCGGCCTGCGTCGGCCTGGGCCTGCTGGTGGCGGTGGCGGCGGCCCGGGTGGCCCGGATCCGCTGACGTCCCCGCGGCGGCGGGGCGCCCGCGCTCGGCTCGGCTCCGTCAGGGACCGTGCCGGACCCTCGGCGGGCGGTTCGCCGCCGGCGCCGGGGTCGGGCGGGCCGGGCGCTTCATCGCTCGGGCCGCCGGAACAGTGCCGCCCACAGGCCGGGCCGGCCGAACCGGCTCGCGTCCGGCGCCGATTCGTCGCGCATCCGCCGCAGCTCCACCTCCTGGAGGCCCAGCGGCCCCTCGACGAAGATCCGGCGCAGTTCGTCGGCGGTGTAGGCCGGGGCGCCGTGCGGGGCGCCGTCCCGGTACAGCTGCGCGTCCGGGGTCCGCGTCCCCGCCCCGTCGCCGTCCGGCGCGCAGCAGACCAGTCCCAGGTGTCCGCCGGGCGCCGTCAGCCGCGCCAGCAGCGCGAGGTAGCCGGGCCGCCGGTGCGGCGGCAGGTGCTGGAAGAGGCCCGAGTCGTAGACCAGGTCGTACGGACCGGTCAGGGCGGCCGCCACCGGCCCGAAGGCGTCCCCGTGGTGGAAGCGCACTCCCAGGTCGAAGCCGAGGTGGTACTCGAACTGCTCCTGGCGGCTGCGCGCCTGGTCCAGGGCCCGCTGGTCGCGGTCCAGCCCGTCCATGGCGAAACCGTGCATCCGCAGGTGGAGGGTGTTGCGGCCGTTGCCGCAGCCGAGGTCGAGTCCGCGTCCACCCGGGGACGCCCCGATCACCCCGCGGTCCAGCAGGTCCGCCAGGCTCTCGTCCGGCTTCCCGCTGAGGGCCGGCACCGGCCGGCTCCGGTCGGCGTGTCGCGGCGCCCGTTCCCGCCGGGCCTGCGCGAACAGCCCGTCGAGCAGCTCCAGCAGTTCGTCCTCGGTCCGCACCACCCGTACGTCACCCTGTTCCTGCGCCATGTCCGCCTGCCCCTTTCGTCCCCCACGGTCGTCGCGACGCTACCGGGAACGGGCCCGCCCGCGCGGGCGGCGGGCGGGCCGACGGGACGGCTGCGGCGATCGCCCGCATCCGTTGCGGTCCGGGTCCGGGTCCGGGTCCGGGTCCGGGGCCGTGGGCGTGCCTACGAGCCGGCGGTGGCCAGGGCCAGGGTGGTGGCCATCACCGGGCTGGTGAAGGTGTTCGTCGCGGCGCCCGGGTTCTGGTGGTAGGCGCCCCATTTGAGGTAGTTGCGGTCGCCGTCCCAGGTGGTGCCCTTGAAGGTGCCCGCGCCGGTGCTGAACGTCTGCTTCTTGCCGTCGAACCAGAAGTCGATCGTCCCGTCGGTGCGGCCCAGGTGGATCTTGAGCGCGTACGCGTGCCACTCGCCGTTGTTCACCGGCGCCGTCCACAGCGGGTGCGCCACGTGCTCGGTGTCCCACTCCTGGAGCCGCACCCGGCTGTTGGTGATGTCGATCTCGATCGGGTGGTTGGCGGTGCCCTCGCTGGGCGAGCACTTGAGCTGGAACACGTACCGGCTCTGGTCGTCCTTGATGTCCACCGTGGAGGACCAGCCCAGGTAGAAGGTGTCGCCGCTCCTGAGGTCCGGGCCGACCGTCTCGCAGCGTTCCTGGTTCGCGGCCTGGAAGGCCCGCCACACGTCGCCCTTGGCGGGGTCCTTGACGACGCCGAAGGTGCTCGGGGCGGCGCACTGCACGCCGGGGAAGGAGGAGGGGCCGGTCTTGGTGCTCGGGGTCCACAGGACCTTGCCCGCCGCCGCCGGGGCGGCGGCGGGGCTGTCGGCGGCGGCCGAGCCGCAGGAGACCGCGCAGGTGGCCAGGGCCAGGGCCCCGACGGCGAGCCGGCGGTGACGGGACAGGGGGGACATGACGCTCCCAACGGAAATCGGGTGGTCGAAATCGCTGGCTGCGATTCGACCACCCGACGGCCCGGCCGACCAGGCGGAACGACCGGCGGAAGTACTTTTAGGTCATGTCCGGGTCAATTCTGCCTACGGCGTGGGCCGCTGCCCTGCGCCCCCGGAGCCCCGGGAGTCCCCCTCGCCCCCGGAGCTTCCGGGCGGCGGCGCGTCGTACGAGGAGGTGCCCTCGTCCAGCAGCGGCTCCTGGGTCTTGAGGTGCGCGGGGGCCAGCGCCCGCAGCGCGTGGTAGCCGGTGATGACGACCAGGGTGCCCAGTGCGATGCCGCTGAGGCTGAACGTGTCGCTGAACTTGAGGGTCACGTTGCCGATGCCGATGATGATGCCCGCCGCGGCCGGCACCAGGTTCAGCGGGTTGCGCAGGTCGACCCCGGACTTGATCCAGATCTGGGCGCCGAGCAGCCCGATCATGCCGTACAGGATGACGGTGATGCCGCCGAGCACCCCGCCCGGAATGGCCGCCACGACGGCGCCGAACTTCGGGCAGACGCCGAACAGCAGGGCGAAGCCGGCCGCGGCCCAGTAGGCGGCGGTGGAGTAGACCCGGGTGGCGGCCATGACGCCGATGTTCTCGGAGTAGGTGGTGTTGGGCGGGCCGCCGAGCGCGGTGGAGAGCACCGAGCCGATGCCGTCCGCGGAGATCGCGGTGCCCAGCTTGTCGTCCAGGTTCTCGCCCGTCATCTCGCCGACCGCCTTGACGTGCCCGGCGTTCTCGGCGACCAGCGCGATCACCACGGGCAGCGCGACCAGGACGGCGGACCACTGGAAGGAGGGGCCGTGGAAGGCGGGCAGGCCGATCCAGTCCGCCTTGCCGACGCCGGAGAGGTCCAGGCGCCAGTGGTCGGTCAGCTGCCCGCCCGGGCCCACCGAGTGGATCCTGCCGAAGACCCGGTCGAAGACCCAGGAGATCCCGTACCCGAAGACCAGCCCGAGGAAGATCGCCACCCGCGACCAGAAGCCGCGCAGGCACACCACCGCGAGACCGGTGAACAGCATCACCAGCAGCGCCGTCCACTGGTCCTGCGGCCAGTACGTGGAGGCGGTGACCGGGGCGAGGTTGAAGCCGATCAGCATGACGACGGCGCCGGTGACGATCGGCGGCATCGTCGCGTGGATGATCCGCGCCCCGAAGTACTGCACCGCCAGGCCCACCAGGAACAGCACCACGCCCACCACGAGCACCGCGCCGGTCACCGTCGCGCTGGTGCCGCCCTGCGCCCGGATCACCGCGGCGACCCCGACGAAGGACAGCGAGCAGCCGAGGTAGCTGGGCACCCGGCCGCGGGTGGCCAGCAGGAAGATCACGGTCGAGACGCCGGACATCATGATCGCCAGGTTGGGGTCGAGCCCCATCAGCACCGGGGCGACGAAGCTCGCCCCGAACATGGCGACCACGTGCTGGGCGCCGAGCCCTGCCGTACGGGGCCAGGAGAGCCGTTCGTCGGGGCGGACGACCGCTCCCGGTGCGGGCGTCCGCCCGTCACCGTGCAGCTTCCAGCGCACGCCGAGATCCATGTGGGGGTTCACTTTCTGTCAACTTCCGGGGGGTGTCCGCACCATTCTGGTGCGTCCCGGTCCCGGATCGCGCCACCGGCCCCGCTCCTGACCTGCGCACTCGCACGCGGGCGGCGGGGGTGGGGCCGGGGTCGGGGGAGTGCGACGGGGCGTCAGCCCCGGGCCTGCGCGGCGGCGTTCGCCAGGTCGCCCAGCCAGGCGTCCAGGCCCTGGCGCAGGATCGCGGTGGCGGCCGGGACGTCCGCGTCGACCTGCGGCCCGGTGTGGGTCTCCTCGGTGCGCACCAGGACGCCGCCGCGCACCGGGGTGAAGGTCCACACGTGCACGCCGTCGATGTGCAGGCCCTCGGCGACGGCGGGGCCGGTCCAGCGGATGCAGGCGCCGGGGCGCAGCTGCCGGACGGTGGAGGTGATGTCCAGGGCGGGGGCGGTGGTGGCGGGGTTGGGCGGCAGCGGGGTGGTCCAGTGGAACGCCGAGCCGGCCCGCAGCGGACCGCGGTCCAGGCGCTCGGCGCCCGACACGGCGTGCTGCCAGGACGGCCAGCGGGCGACGTCGGTCTGCAGCCGCCAGACGGTGGACAGCGGCGCGTGGATCACGGCCTCGGTGCGGTAGCGGACCCGGGCGGCGGGGTCGACGCCCTGTCCCCGGCAGGTGAGCGGGGCGGCGGGGGAAGCGGCGGTGGCGGCCTGGGCCGGCACGGCGGCGGTGCCGAGCACGGCGGCGGCGAGGGCGGCGGCGGACAGGGCGGCGGACAGGGCGGTGCGGATGCCGGACATGGCGGTCCCCTTGGGTCGACGGAGGTCTGGTGGATCCGTTAGGTGTTCTGTCGTTCGTTAGAAGTTGTAACTCCTGAGTCCGGCCGGGGTCAACAGGGCCAGTGATAGCCTCTAACCAAAACGTGAGGATGTAGCCCACCGGCACGGAAGGCGGCGGAGCATGGCGGAGGCGGAGGCGGACACCGCGACCCCCAGGGAGCGCTACCGCGCCCAGGTGCGCGAGGAGGTCAAGCGGCACGCCCGGGAGCAGATCGCCGCGGCCGGGGCCTCCGCGCTCTCCCTCAACGCCATCGCCAAGCGGATGGGCCTGAGCGGGCCCGCGCTCTACCGCTACTTCGCCGGCCGCGACGAGCTGATCACCGCACTCGTCCGCGACGCCTACCGCAGCCTCGCCGACACCCTGCGGGTGGGCGCCGAGGGCGGCGCCGACCTGCGCGCGCTGGCCCACGCCCTGCGGCTGTGGGCCCTCGCGGACCCCCAGCGCTACTTCCTGATCTACGGCACCCCCGTGCCCGGCTACCACGCCCCCGAGGACACCACCGCGATCTCCGGCGAGATCATGACGGTCCTGCTGGACGCCTGCGCCGCCGCCCCCGCCGGGCGGGGGTCGCCCCCCGCCGTGCTCGCCGACCACCTCGCCGACCACCGCGACTGGGCCTCCGGCCACCCCGCCCCGCCCGAGGCGCTGCACCGCTTCCTGAGCCTGTGGACCCGCCTGCACGGCGTGCTGTCCCTGGAGCTGGCCGGCCACTTCGCCGGGATGGGCTTCGACCCGGCCCTGCTCTACGCCGCCGAACTCGACGACCTGCTCGCCTGAGCGCCTGCCGCCGGCCCTTGAATGTGATCCGTATTACATATGTCACAACACATGTGTCGTGACATACATCGTGTACCGTCTTCGGTATGAGCACTACAGCGAAAACCCCGACCCTTGTCTTCGTCCCCTGCTTCTCCGGCGCTCCGTGGAGCGCCGAGCAGCTCGCCCCCTACGGTGAGGTGCCCCGGCGGACGCTGCGCCTGCCCGAGGTCGTCGACGACATCGAGCGCTACGCCGACCACGTCAAGAACGCGGTCGCGGACCTGGACGACTACGTGCTGGTCGGCGACTCCTTCGGCGCGAACATTGCCCTCGCGCTCGCGACCCGCCGCCCGCGCGGCCTGCGCGCCCTGGTCCTGTCCGGCGGATTCGCGGCCAACCCGGTCGACTCCACGGCGTGGAAGGCCCTGATGCGGGCGATCGGCTCGGCCCGCGGCCCGCTGTACCGGCAGCTGACGCTGCGCGCCCACGCCCACCGGCTCGCCTCCCCGTTCGACGGCGAGGGGCAGGTGCCCTGGAGCGAGGCGCGCAGCCGTGAGCTGTTCCTCGTCAACACCCCGGCCGGCTCCTTCGGCGCCCGACTGCGGGCCGTCCTCACCGCCGACTACGTGGGCGTGCTCGGCCGGGTCCAGGTCCCGACCCTGCTTCTGAGCCCCTCGCACGACGTGCTGATCGGCGAGGACGCCGCCAAGGTCATGCTCGCGGGCATCCCCGACGCCCGGGAGGTCGTGCTGCCGCGCACCGGTCACATGTTCCGCTTCTCCCACCCGGCCACCTACGCTGCTGCGGTCGAGGACTTCCTCGACACCCTGCCGACCATCGACCCCACCACCCGGAAGGACGCCGGTGCGTAAGGCCGAACACCTGCGGTTCGCGATCCTGGCGGCCCAGCGCGAGGGCAACCGGCTGCTGATCCAGGCTCTCAAGCCCCACGGCATCACCCCGTCGCAGGCCGAGGTGCTGCGCCTGCTCCAGCAGCACGGCACCTTGAGCCTCAACGGGCTCGGGCAGTTGCTGGTGTGCGAGAGCGGCACCAACCCCAGCCGCCTGGTCGAGCGCGTCGTCGCGGCCGGGCTGGTCGAGCGCCGCCCCGACGAGGCGGACCGCCGCTACCTCCAGCTCAGCCTCACCCCCGAGGGCGTGCGCCTGGCCACCGCCGTCGCCGAGATCGAGGAGTCTCTATACGCCGGGATGGACGCCGCCGCCGAGGGCCTGGACACCGACGCGATGCTCGCCTTCCTGCACCGGTTCATCGACCCCTTGCCCTCGGGTGAGGCCCTCAACAAGCGCCTCGGCCTCGACTGACACCACGACCCCGACCGGCGCCACGACGCCGACCGGCACCACGGCCTCGACCGACAGCACGGCCTCGACCGACAGCACGCTCCGCTCGCAGGAGATGCCGACGGGACGTCACAGCAGCTTCGCCCGTGCCGCCTGGATGCCCGTCTGGAACCGGGTCCGGGCCCCGAAGCGGTCCATCACCTGATCTCGCATGGGTATGCGCGAAGCACCGTATTCCTGGCGTTGGACAGCCCAGCAGAGCGTCAGTCAGTGGCAGAGCCACGACCACCGGAGACCCAGTTGCGACTATCAGTGTCAGTGGGGCGCATTATGGTGATCGCGTTGACCGAAAGGGGGTTGGCCGGGTGATCCGTGCGTATAAGTTCCTCATGCGGCCGACCATGGGTCAGCAGCAAGCGCTTGCTCAGATGTTGGGGGATCATTGTTCGCTTTACAATGGCGCGTTGCAGGAACGGCGTGACGCCTTCGGGCACGGGTCGAAGACCACGATCCGGTACGGCGATCAGTCGGCGCAGCTCAAGGAGATCCGGGCGTTCGATCCGGAGCGTCAGGGCCGCTGGTCGTTTTCCTCGCAGCAGGCCACGTTGCGCAGGTTGGACAAGGCGTTTGCCGCATTTTCCGCCGGGTCAAGTCCGGTGAGACGCCGGGCTATCCGCGCTTTCGTGGGGTGAACTGGTTCGACACGGTGGACTTCCCCAGGGACGGGGACGGCTGCCGCTGGGATTCCACACCACATGATCCGGTCACCCGTGTCCGGTTCCAAGGTGTTGGACACGTCAAAGTCAATCGGCACCGGCTGGTGATGGGGAATGTCAAGACCCTCTCGGTCAAGCGTGAGGGCAGGCGCTGGTACGTGGTGCTGACTGCCGAACAGGGTGAACCGGAGCCGCTGCCCGCGACCGGCTCCGTGGTTGGCATCGACATGGGCATAGCCAACTTCCTCGCCGACTCCAACGGTGAGTTCGCCCCCAACCCCCGCCACAGGGCCAAGGCAGCCGCGAAACTCGAAGCCGCGCAGCAGGCCCTGTCACGATGCAAGCGGCGTGGCAACCGCCGCAAGAAGGCCGTCCGGCGCCTAGGGCCTGTCCGGCGGATCTTGCCAGGCGCGCGACGCCGGGCATCCCGCCTGGACGCACGCCCGAATCGCCCAAGTACGTCCAGTACGAGGCCGACTCGGGCGCACGCCCAGCCGGGCGCCCAACGCCGCGCGCTGATCTGCCAAGATCCGCCGGACAGGCCCTAGCCGACCTGCACCGCAAGGTTCGTCGCCAGCGTCTCGATCACGCCCACAAGACCGCCTTAGTCCTGGTCCGTGAACATGACCTGATCGCGCACGAAGACCTCAAGATCCGCAACATGGTCAAGGCTCCCGTGCCGAAGCCCGACTCCGACCGGCCAGACAGCTTCCAGCCCAACGGGGCCAGAGCGAAGGCCGGGCTCAATCGGTCGATCTCGGATGCCGGTTGGGGGGTGTTCCTGACGATCCTGCACGCCAAGGCTGAAAGCGCCGGACGGGAGGTGATCGCCGTGGACCCCCGCAACACCTCCCGCACTTGCCCCCGTGATCAGTGTGGGCACGTTGCGGCGGAGAACCGGCCCACCCAGGACACCTTCCACTGCGTCGTGTGCGGCTACCAGGCGCACGCTGACACGGTGGGAGCCGTCAATGTTCTACGGGCCGGGCTGGTCCGTCGCGACGCTCGGAAGGGTTAGCGAGAAGCCCCCGGCGTCAGCTGGGGGAGGAGTCACGGCCCTTTCCCGCATCGGCAATCTCGTGCTCGCTGCTCCTGCAGCCAACGTCGACCCGCCGCAGTACTTCAACGACCCGGTGGACGCCGGCGACAGCTTCACCGCCTCCGTGGTCAACAGCGGCGGCTCCACCTACACGCTGCGGATCACCGACACCACCAAGGGCTGGACCGAGACCACCGACCAGCAGCTCGACGGACAGAACGTCAGCGCCGAGGCCGTCATAGAGTCCCCGAGCCAGAGCTACCCGTCCTTCGACCGCCTGGACTTCTCCGGCGTCACCGTCAACGGCCAGGTCTTCGACAGCTACTCGCCGCAGGCCATCAACAGCGGCCAGTACACCGAGACCCCGCTCAGCAACGGCGCCTTCGCCATCGTCCCCGCCTGACGCCTGACGCCTGACGCCTGACGCCTCACGCCCGGCCCGCCCCCGCCCCTCGGCCTGTCGCCCGCCCCGCCCCGTGCTCCCACGGGCCGGGGCGGGCGCACGCGTTCCGGGGCGTACGGCGCCGCGCCGCACCCCGACCCGCCCGCGCCGCACCCCACCCGCCCCCACGCCCGCCGCACACAATGCGGTGAACCGTGCACGACCGTGTACGTGCGACCAGGGGAACGCCACGATGGACAGCACCTCCGCCACGACCGTCCTGGCCGACGTCGCCGTGGTCCTGCTCACCGGCGTCGCCCTGACCCCGCTGCGCACCCGGCTGCGCCAGCCCGCCGTGGTCGGCGAGATCGCCGTCGGGGTCGTCCTCGGCCACGGCGTGCTCGGCCTGCTGCCCGGCGACCCCACCGAACGGCTCTTCCCGCCCGCCGCCCGCGCCCACCTCGCCGTCCTCGCCCAACTCGGCATCGTGCTCTTCATGTTCGCCGCCGGCTGGGAGCTCGACCTGCGCCGGCTGGCCGGCCGGGCCCGCACCGTGCTGGCCGTCACCACCGCCTCCCTCGCCCTGCCCTTCGCCCTCGCCGCCGTCCTCGCGGCCGCCCTGCTCGCCCGCCACCCCGCCCTGGCCGGACCGGCCGCCACCCCGGCCCTGTTCACCGTCTTCCTCGGCATCGCGCTGTCCGCCAGCGCCCTGTCCGTCCTGGCCCGCATCGTCGAGGAGAACCGCCTCCAGGCCGACGGCACCGGCGTGCTCGCCACCGCCTGCGGCGCCCTCACCGAGATCCTCCTGTGGTGCGCCGTCGCCGCCGTGGCCGCCGCCGCCCACGGTCCCGACCACGGCGGCCTGCCGGCCGCCCTCGCCCGGATCGCCGGCTGCGCGGCCGCCCTGGTCCTGCTGGTCCGCCCGCTGCTGCGCCGCCTGCTGCTCGGCCCCGCCCGGCGCGCCGTCACCGACCGGCCGCTGCTGGTCCTGCTCGCCGTCGCCGGCGCCGCCCTGCTCTGCGCCTGGACCGCCTCCAGGCTCGGCCTGCACGCGGTGATCGGCGCCTTCGCCCTCGGCCTGGCCATGCCCCGGGACGCGGGGGAGGAGCTGCGCCGGGCCGTCCAGCTGCCGCTGCGCAACGCCGGCGCCCTGCTCGTCCCGGTCTTCTTCGCCCTCACCGGGCTGTCCGTGGACCTGCACGGCATCGACGCCGCTGGCCTGCTCGCCGCCGCGCTGCTGCTGGCCGTGGCCTGGGGCGGCAAGTTCGCCGGGGCCGTCCTCGGCGCCCGCCTCACCGGCGTGCCCCGCCGCGAGGCCGCCACCCTGGGGGTGCTGCTGAACACCAAGGGCCTGGGCGAGGTCCTCATCCTGACGCTGGGGCGGGACCTGGGCATCATCGGGGAGCGGCTGTTCACGGTCCTGCTGCTGACCGCCCTCGCGGCCACCCTGCCGGTCAACCCCCTCGTGCACCGCCTCGCCGGCCGGGCCGGCGCACCGGCGCCGCGCCCGCTCCTGGAGGCCCGGGCGGCCCCGGGCGCCCCGGGCGGCTGACCCGGGGCGCCCGGTCGCCCTCCGGCCGGGGCGACCGGGCCCGCGTCAGCGCAGGCCGGCGAAGAGGTCCTGCTCCGGTAGGGCGGCGCCGGTGGTGTCGCGGACCCGGACGAAGGTCTCCGTGCCCATCAGCTCGGTGAAGCGCTCCTTGCCCATCCGCAGGAAGAAGATGTTCTCGCCCTGGCTGGCGTGCGCGGCCAGCGCGTCGTACTTCTGGCCGCCGAAGGCGTGGGTGTCCACCCAGGTGGTGACCTCCTCGTCGGGCAGCCCGATCGGGGGCAGCTCGGGCTCGGGGGCCCGCCCGGCCCCGGCGGCGGCCTCCCCGGCGTCCCCGGTGTCCGCGGCCTCGCCGGCCTGCTCGTCCCAGTCGGTGCCGAACTCCTGCATCGCCTCGAAGAAGCGCTTCATCGACGAGTGCGGCGCGGTGGTCCAGTACACCTTGGACGTCACGTCCGGGACCAGCTCCAGGGCGGCCATGGTGATCCGGTGGGCCTGGATGTGGTCGGGGTGGCCGTAGAAGCCGTTCTCGTCGTAGGTGACGACGACGTCCGGCCGGTAGCGGTGCAGCAGTTCGGCCAGCCGGGCGGCGCCCTCGGCGACCGGGGTGCCCCAGAACGAGCCGGGGGCGTCGTTGGCGGGCCAGCCCATCATCCCGGAGTCGCCGTACTCCAGGAGTTCGAGGTGCTCGACGCCCAGGACCCGGCAGCTGGCCTCCAGTTCCTTGCGGCGCAGCGCCGCGACCGCGGCCGGGTCGTGCCCGTCCTCGCCGGGCTTGACGCCGCCGGGGCCGTCGCCGCAGGCGCCGTCGGTGCAGGTGACCAGGACGGTGTGGACGCCCTCGGCGGCGTAGCGGGCGAGGACGCCGCCGGTGCCGGTGGCCTCGTCGTCGGGGTGGGCGTGCACTGCCATCAGGGTCAGGGGCCGGTCGGCCATGGTCTCGTCCTCGGTTCGTATGGGTGATCCACCCCCAGTCTGCCCGGCCGCTCCGACACCCCGCCGCCCGCCCTCGCCCGACGCCGTGGCCGGCGCCGTTCCGCGCCGGTCGCCGCGAACTGATATGAATGTTCTTCGGACAAGCCATTCACAACAGTTGACGCATCCTCACCCGAGGGCACCCCCGCCCGCTGAGGCCGTCCCCGAGGCGGCCCCCTGAGGCCGCCCCCGACTCCCGTCCGGGTAGCCCGCACTACCCGAGCGGGTATCCGCCCGGGCCCACCCGAGTACCCGTACTCGGGTGGGCCCGGCGCCGCGCGCACCAGCATGGGGCCGTGCACCCGGCAGCGACCCCGAGGATCGGCACCCGCGCCACACCCTCGCCGGCTACCGGCCCTGACAACCGTCCTGACCGCCCCGTCCGGCCCGAATGGCCCACAGATCCGGCGGTCAATTGGATACCCCATTGGGGCATCGGTCCTGGCTAGGGTCGAGGCACACGCTGCGCCGCGAGAACGGGCGCACGCCAACGGGAGGGAACCCATGCGCAAGATCATCATCGGGCTGGCCGCCACCGGTCTGCTCCTCGCCGGCACCGTCGCCACCGCCGGCACCGCCGAGGCCGCAGGCACCCGCTGCGGCGACTGGAGCACCGCCGAGCCGCTGCTCAAGTACGGCGCCACCGGCGACGCCGTCAGGGAGCTCCAGTGCGAGCTCAACTACTCGCTCAACCCCGACGTCTTCGGCAAGACCACCGTCGACGGGGTCTTCGGCGACGACACCCTGCGCCGCGTCCGCATCTTCCAGAACTGTATGCCGAACCTCCAGGTCGACGGCCAGGTCGGCCCGCAGACCTGGGGCCAGCTGGACTGGTGGAGCTCCAAGGACGCCTACCCCAACTGCACGGCCATCTAGGTAGGAACAGCTGGTAGGAACAGCTCGTGGCAAACCCGGGGGCGGGGCATCCGGAGCCCCGCCCCCGGGCGCCGTCCGAGCACCGGCCCCGTCAAGGAGATGGTCCACCGTGCTGATCGCCGACTTCGACGCCTACGGCCGGGTCGCCGACTTCGACCCGGCGACCGGACGCCTCGGTCCCGACCGCACCGCCGACCCCGGGCAGCCGACGCACGGCCACTACGGCCGGCTCGGCGGCACCCAGGTGGTGTTCTACCGGGCCGGGGACGGGCTGCGGATCCGGGTGGGGGAGCGGGACCTGCTCCTCGACGCCGCCACCACCGTCCGGCACCGGATCGCCGAGCCGCAGTGCGTGCTGACCGTCGGTCGGGCCGTCGAGTTGCGCTACCCGGTGCCGCCGGAGTGGTACGGCCTGGCCGACGACCCGACCCCGTTCGTCGAGGCCGAGGACTTCGACCTCGGCCTGTTCGCCGCCGACGTCCTGGCCGCCCCCGGGCGGGCGGCCCGCGTCTACCGCTGACGCCCGGCCGGGTCCTGCGGTCAGTCGTCGTCGAGCCCGCGGCCCAGGACGGCCGGGCCGAGGTCGGCGGGCAGGTGGCCCGCCGCCAGGGCGACGGCCTCGGCGGCCGAGGGGGCTTCGGCGAGGACGCGGGACAGCGGCTCCTTGCCCGGCGAGTTGTAGAGCGGGTTGTCCCGGACGTAGTAGGGGCCGTTCGGCGAGGGGGTGACGGCCACCTCGTCGCGGAACGGGAAGTCGGTGCAGGAGCTGAACGCGACCGTCCAGTGGCTGAGGTACACGGAGAGCCGCCGCAGCCGCGGTTCGGCGTGGGCCGCTTCCACGAGGGCGGTGAACTCGGGGAAGTCCTCGGTCCGGGCCGCGTGCTCCCGCACGTGCCGCCACTGCAGGGCCACCACCGCGGCCGCCCCCTGGGCGAGGGCGTCGGCGAACTCCACGGCGCACTCGAAGGGCAGTTCCGCCGCCATCTCCCGCAGGCTCCGGCCCGCTCCCCAGGCCACGCCCGCCCGGACGACGGCCGCGAGGTCGGTCGTCCCGCCGCCGATGAGCTGGTTGCTCCCGCTGCGGCCCGCGATGCCGAACCGCCGGCGCGGGGCTTCGTCGATGTAGACGGAGAGCGGCTCGCGGCCGGGGGTCGAGGAGGCGATGCGCGCCGCGGTGAGCGAGCCCGGTGCTCGGGGCGTCACCGCGAGGGCGATGCCGAGGCCGGCCGCCGTCCGCTCCAGCAGCGCGGCCAGGCTGCCCGCGGCAGCCACGTCGGGGTAGAGGTCGCAGTCCATGGCAGCACTCTGTCGCCGCCGCGCGGTGAACGGAAGGGCGGGCACGGGCCGCTGCGCCGCCGTCAGCAGCGCCGGTCGGGCCCCGGGTGGTGTCCGCGGGCCGCGCCCGCGCCGCCGGACAGGGCCCGCAGGGCGGCCCGGGCGGCGGCCTCGCCCTCGTCGTACTGGTGGGCGCGGGCGGCGAGCAGGGCGGCGTCGAGGTGGCGGGTGGCCTCCGCGCGGCGGCCGCTGGCGGCCAGGGCGCGGCCGTACAGGGTCTGCAGGACGACCCGGCGGGCGGCCGGGAAGGGCGGTTCGGCCACGGCGAGGCCGCAGGCGGCGTGGTGGGCGGCCGCCTCGGGGTCGCCACCGGCCAGGCAGGTGTCGGCGAGGTGCTGGCGGGCGAGGGCGACGAGGTCGGCGCGGCCGGCCTGTTCGGCCAGGGCGAGGGCGCTGCCCAGCAGGTCCCGCACCCGGGCGGGGACGTTCCCGGACCCGGGCCGGCCGTAGCGGGCGAGCGCGGCGGCGAGGTTGACCAGGGCGACGGCCTGGGCGCTGCGGTCGCCGGCCAGGGCGGCCAGGCCGGGGGCCCGTTCGAGGTGGACCAGGGCCTGCTCGGGCCGGCCCTCCTCCAGCAGCACCCAGCCGAGCAGGGCCCGGGCCCGGGACTGGGCACCGGGGTCGAGGTCGGCCTCGGCGGCGGCGAGCCCGTGTTCGAGCAGCGGCACCCAGCCGTCCCGGACCTGCCACACGATCAGCGGCCACTGCAGCAGCACCAGCCGCCAGGCCCGGTCGTGCAGTCCGGCCCCGACCGCCGCCTCGACCGCGCCGCGCAGGGTGTCGCGTTCGGCGGCGTACCAGGCCAGGGCGCTCGCCCGGTCGGGGAAGGGGCGCACCTCGACGGGCCGCCGGGCCCCGGCGGGCAGCTCGCAACACGGTTCGCTGCCGGGCTCGGCGGCGGCGCTCGCGGCGAGCAGGGTGTTCAGCAGGTGGTCGAGGAGCCGGGGCAGGGTGTCGGAGTCGTCCTCCTCGGGCGGGGTGCGCAGGCTGCGGGCGTAGAGGCGCACCAGGTCATGCAGGGTGTAGGCGTCCCGGTCGATCTCGACCACCAGGTGGGCGGTGGCCAGCTGCCCCAACGCGCCCGCGACGTGGGGCAGTTCGACGTCGGCGAGGGCGGCGGCGGTGCGGCTGTCGAGGGTGGTGCCGGTGTGGGTGCCCAGGCGGCGGAACAGCCGGCGGGCGGGGGTGGACAGGTGCTGGACGGTCAGCGCCAGGGCGGCGGCGACACTGGTGTCCTCCACCTCCAGCAGCCCCAACCGGCCCTGCTCGTCGGCGAGTTCGTCGGCGAGCGCGGCAAGCCCCTGGTGCGGGCAGGTGGCGAGGCGGGCGGCGGCCAGGCGCAGGGCGAGCGGCAGCCCGTCGCACAGCCGGGCGAGCCGGGCGGCGGCCTCGGGCTCGGCGCCGACCAGGTCGGGGCCCAGGTCGGGGCCCAGGGTGGTGGCGAGCAGGCTGACGGACTGCGGGGCGGACAGTTCGGCCAGCGGGACGGGCCGGGCGGCGTCCGAGGCGACCAGCCCGCCGAGCCGGTCGCGGCTGGTCACCAGGGTGACGCAGCCGTCCCCGTCGGGCAGCAGCGGGCGGACCTGCTCGGAGCGGCGGGCGTTGTCGAGCACGATGAGCATCCGGCGCCCGGCGGTCAGCTCCCGGTAGCGTGCGGCCAGCGCCTCGGGGGAGGAGGGCATCTGCTCCGCGGGCAGGCCGAGGGCGAGCAGCAGTTCGCGCAGCACCGCGCCGGTGGCGCGTTCGGGCAGCGGACTGTGCCCGCACAGGTCGACGAACAGCCGCCCGTCGGGGAAGTCGGCCTGGCGCCGGTGCGCCCAGTGCACGGCGAGGGCGGTCTTGCCGACCCCGGCCCCGCCGGTGACGACGGTGATGGCGCCGGGGGCGCGGGCGGCCCGGTCGAGCGCGGCCAGCTCGTCCTCGCGCCCGGAGAACCCCCGGGGCCGCCGGGGGAAGGGCCACGGCGCGGGGACGGGCTCCGCCGGCACGGCGGCGGGGGCGGGGACCGGCGCGGGGGCGGGGGCGGGCGTCGTCGCGGGCCCGGATGCCGTCGCGGGCCCGGATGCCGTCGCGGGCCCCGGTGCCACGTCGCCGAGCAGCACCAGCTCGTGGGCCTCGGCGAGCTCCGCCCCGGGGTCGATGCCCAGCTGCTCGGCCAGGGTGCGGCGGGCGCGGTGGAACCACTCCAGCGCCTCCGGGCGCCGTCCGGCCCGGCCGAGAGCCGTCACCAGCGCGGCGACCAGCGACTCCCGCAGCGGATTGAGCGCGGCCTCGGCGGCCAGCACGCCCACGGCCGCGCCGTGGTCGCCGAGCCGCCCGTGGGCGCGGGCCAGCTCCTCCACGGCGGACAGCCGCAGCTCCTCCAGCGCCCGGGCGGCGCACTGCAGCGGCAGGCTGGGCTCGGTGCCGGCGAGCGCGGGTCCGCGCCACAGCGCGAGCGCTTCCCGCAGGGCCGTCACCGCCCGGTCGGGCTCACGGGCGGCGTCGGCCTCCTGGACGAGCCGTTCGAAGCGCCGGGCGTCCACCGCCGCCTCGGGCACCCGCAGCAGGTAGCCGCCGCTGCCACCGCTGCCGTCGGTGGCCAGCTCGACCCCGGCCTCGGGGGCCCGGTGCTCGGCCAGGACCGCGCGCAGCCCGGAGACGTGGTTGTGGATGACGGTGCGGGCGTGCCGGGGCGGCTCCTCCTCCCAGAGGGCCTCGGTCAGCCGGTCGATGCCGACCGGCGCGCCGGGGTTCAGCGCCAGCGTGGCCAGCAGGCTGCGGCGTTTGGGCGAGCCGAGGGCGAGCTCCCGCCCGTCCGCGGTCACCACGGCCACCGAGCCCAACAACCGGAAGTCCACCAACGCCCCCACCTGACCAGCAAATATAACAAGCATATGACAGTAAGGGATCTGTCGATAACACACGGTGCCCCCTGTCCGGAGCACCTCGCACCACCCCGCCCGGCGCCCTGGACGGACCCGTACCCGATCGGATCCAATACCACCTCCGGACACCAGGGCAGGGGACCGATGCTGACCGACACCTCGACCGCCGCGGGCAGGGCGATCCTGCTCCACGACCGCTACCCCACGCTCGACGAGCTCACCGCCACCGCCCACCACCTGGCCGCCCGCCACCCCGGACGCTGCCGGCTGCGCACCCTCGGCACCTCCCGGGCCGGGCGCCCCCTCCAGCTCCTCTCGATCGGCCCCGCCGACCCCCGCCCCGCCGACGGCCCCCGCCCCGGCGCCGACGTCCTGGTCGTCTCCGGCGCCCACGCCGACGAGTTCTCCGGCCGCGCCGGCCTCGTCGAACTCGCCCACCGGGCCCTGGCCCGCCCCGCCCGGCACCCGGCCACCACCTGGCACCTGCTGCTCTGCCTCGACCCCGACGGCGCCCACCTGGCCGGCGGCGGCCTGCTCGCCCGCACCCTGCCCGCCTACTTCGCCGGCTACTACCGCCCCGCCGCCGAGGAGCAGCCCGAATGGGCCCCGGCGATCGGCGGCCGCCTCCCCGAGAGCCGGATCCTGCTCGACCTGATCGACGAACTGCGGCCCGCCCTCCAGCTCTCCCTGCACACCGCGGACGTCGGCGGCACCTTCCTCCAGGCCACCGCCGACCCGACCGCCCTCGCCGCCCCCTTCACCCGCTCCGCCGCCGCCCTCGGCATCCCGGTGGAGACCGGCTCCTTCGACACCCACCGGCTGCCCGCCGTCAGCCCCGGCGTCTTCCTGATGGAGCCCGAGCACATCGACACCCAGGAGAACACCACCGGCATGCTCACCGACCAGGACGAGGCCCGGGGCGGCGCCCGGGCCGCCACCTGGTTCGCCCCCCGGCGCCACGGCGGGCGCACCGTCGTCGTCGAGGTGCCCGCCTGGACCAGCCACCACCTCGGCGACGACGCCCCCGTCCCCGCCCAGGACGCCGACCGCCACCTGCGCGCCGCCGCCGACCACCTGCGCGAGCGCGGCCGACAGCTCACCGCCCTACTGACCGCCCTCCCCCCGCACGAGGACCCGCACGACACCCCGCTGCTGCGCGCCACCCGCACCCAGCTCACCGCACTGCGCCAACTCGCCGACGCCTGGGACCCGCGCACCCCCGAGGGCCCCCGCCCGGCACCGCCCCCGCTCACCCGCGCCCACCTGGCCGGCATCGACCTGTGGGCCCACCGCATCCCGGTCCGCGCCGCCGCCCTGCTGCGCCGCGCCATCCCCGCCCAGGACCCCCGCCCCGCCGCCCTCCTCGACACCTGGTGCGCCCACTACCGCCACCGCTTCCGCCCCACCTGGCTCCCCGTCACCCGCCAGGCCGCCCACCACGCCAACACCGCCGAAGCCGCCGCGGCCGCCGTCCCCCTCCCCTGACCGCCCGCCCCGCGCGGGGCGGGCTCAGGACTCGACGGGGTCGCGCAGGGCGGCGTGGGCCGAAGGCGGGGGAGCGGGGTCGTCCTCGGAGAGCAGTGAGCCCCGTACGCGCTGGACGTAGCGCTCGATCAGGTGGCACAGCACGCTGACGGTCGCGGCGACGTCCGGTTCCGGGACGCCGTCCAGGGCGTCGGTCAGGCCGGTGATGTTGGCCTGTTTCAGCCGCTCGAGCAGAGCGCGCCCGTCGGCGGTGAGGGCGACCCGGCGGGCCCGGCGGTCCAGGGCGTCGGGGGTGCGGGCCACCAGGTGCTGGCCCTCCAGGCGGTCGATCTGCCGGGTGACGTGGGAGGGCTTGACCATCAGCCGGGCGGCCAGGTCGCCCACCCGGCTGGGCCCGTCGGCCTCGGCGAGGGCGCGCAGCAGGTAGACGTCCGAGCGTGCGGCGGTGATGCCGGCCTTGGCGGTGCGGCGCTCGTGTTCCTGGGAGCGGGTCAGCAGGTAGGCCAGCGAGGCCAGTACGGCCTCCAGGTCTGCGGTGGCGGTGTCCGCGGTGGCGGTCCGATCGTCTGCGGCGTCCGACATGGGGGAACTTTAGCGGCCGGTGCGCCTCCCGGCTGCGGCGCAGACCGGTCACCGGATTTCGGACAGATTCGGCGCCCACCGGATGGGCCCTTTCGCCGCCACGGACCGCGAGTTAGCGTGACAGCGAGTTAGTTGCTTTTGGCACGTAAATGCTCCGGGCCCGCACGCCCGCCGCACCCGCGTGCCCCGCACGGCCGCACCCTCGCGTGCCCCGCACGGCACCGCGGGCCGGACCGGACCGACCCATCCGGCACAGCCAGCTCCGAGAGGGGAGCCCCCCATGGCCACCGTCGCACAGACCCCCCGCTTCACCCACCCCGCCGCCCGCGGCACCTGCCCCTTCGCCCCGCCGCCGGCCTACCAGCAGGCCCAGCAGGACGAGCCGATCAGCCGCATCTCCCTCTGGGACGGTTCCCCCAGCTGGCTGCTCACCCGCCACGAGGACATCAAGGCGGTGCTCTCCGACGCCCGGTTCAGCTCCGACTCCACCCGCCCCGGCTTCCCCTTCGTCAGCGCCGGCGCCCGCCAGCTGAACAACGGCCAGCCCGTCTTCATCCGGATGGACGACCCCGAGCACGCCCGCCTGCGCCGGATGCTCACCGGCGAATTCATGATCAAGAAGGTCGAGGCGCTGCGCCCCGAGGTCCAGCGCATCGCCGACGAACTGCTGGACAGGATGACCGAGGGCCGCACCGGGGCCGACCTGGTCCGCGAGTTCGCCCTGCCGCTGCCCTCCCTGGTCATCTGCCTGCTGCTCGGCGTCCCCTACCAGGACCACGAGTTCTTCCAGGAGTGCAGCCGGGTCCTGCTGCGCCGCGACTCCTCGGTCGAGGACGTCATCGCCGCCCAGGCCCGGCTGACCGACTACCTGGAGGAACTCACCGACACCAAGCGCACCCACCCCGACGACGGCATCCTCAGCCGCCTGGTCGAACGCGGCGAACTCAACACGGCTGAGATCGGCGCGATGGGCCGGCTGCTGCTGGTCGCCGGGCACGAGACCACCGCCAACATGACCGCGCTGTCCGTCCTCGCCCTGCTGCGCCACCCCGCCCAGCTCGACCACCTGCGCCGCCACCCCGAGGCCGTCCCCGGCGCCGTCGAGGAACTGCTGCGCTACCTGACCATCGTGCACTCCGGCCTCACCCGGGTCGCCACCGAGGACGTCGAGCTCGGCGGGGTGCGGATCCGGGCCGGCGAGGGCGTCGTCTGCATGATCAGCACCGCCAACCGGGACACCGCGCAGTTCGCCGACGGCGACAGCCTCGACCTGACCCGCGACGCCCGCCGCCACCTCGCCTTCGGCTTCGGCGTCCACCAGTGCCTGGGCCAGCCGCTGGCCCGGCTGGAACTGCAGATCGCCCTCGACACCCTGCTGCGGCGCCTGCCCGAACTGCGCCTGGCCACCGCCTTCGAGGACGTCCGCTTCCGCGGCGAGATGCTCATCTACGGCGTCCACGAGCTGCCCATCGCCTGGTAGTCCGGGCCCGCCCCCACCCCGACCCCCCACCCCCGAAGGGAACCCCATGCTCGTCCTGATCGACCAGGAGAAGTGCTGCGGCGCCGGCCACTGCGTGCTCGCCGCCCCCGAGGTCTTCGACCAGCGCGACGAGGACGGCATCGTCGTCCTGCTCGACGCCCGCCCCCCGGCCGGCCTCCACCAGGCCGTCCAGGACGCCGCCGCGGTCTGCCCGGCCGCGGCGATCACCCTGGAGAACGTGTGACCGCACTGCGCGAGGTGGCCGTCGTCGGGGCCGGCGCCGCCGGACTGCACGCCGCCGAGGCGTTGCGCCGGGCCGGCTACGACGGCCGCCTCACCCTCGTCGGGGCCGAGCCCGAACCCCCGTACGACCGGCCGCCGTTGTCCAAGCAGCTGCTCGACGGCCGGCTGCCGGCGGACAAGCTGGCCCTGCGCGGGAGCGCCGCCCTGGCGGAGCTGCGGCTGGACCTGCGCCTGGGGGTGGCGGCCGAACGCCTGGACCGCGGCGCCCGCACCCTGCACCTGGCCGACGGCCGGCAGGTGCGCTGCGACGCCCTGGTGGTGGCCACCGGCGTCCGCCCGCGCCGGCTGCCCGGCGCCGAGACGCCGCTGCCCGGCGCCCACGTGCTGCGCACGCTGCCCGACGCCCTCGCCCTGCGCGAGGAACTACGGCCGGGCGCACGGCTGTTGGTGGTCGGCGGCGGACTGCTCGGCGCCGAGGCGGCGGCCACCGCCGTCGGGCTCGGCGCCGAGGTGACCTGGCTGGTGGCGGCCGCCGCGCCGCTGGCCGCCGTCCTGGGCGCCGAGACGGCCGCGCTGCTGACCGCCCTGCACCGCGAGCACGGGGTGCGGATCCACCGGGGCGCGGCCGCCGCCGTGCTCCGGCGGCACGGCCGGGCCGCCGGAGCACGGCTCGCCGACGGCGGCGAACTGGCCGCCGACGCCGTCCTGATGGCGATCGGCTCGGTGCCGGCCACCGAGTGGCTGGCCGGCAGCGGGGTCCCGCTGGCCGACGGCGTGGCCTGCGACGCCCACTGCGCCGCCGGCCCCGGCGTCTGGGCGGCCGGCGACGCCGCCTCCTGGCCCGACCCGCGCACCGGCCGCCGCCGGCGCCTCGAACAGCGCACCAACGCCACCGACCAGGCCCTGCTCGCCGCCCGCAACCTGCTGGCAGGCCCGGACGGCACCCGCCAGGCCTACGCGCCGGTCCCGTACCTGTGGACCGACCAGTACGGCCTGCGGGTGCAGGCCTTCGGCAGCCCGGGCGCCGCCGACCGCTTCGAACTGGTCGACGGCAGCCTCGCCGAGCACCGCTTCGCCGCCGCCTGTCTGCGGGAGGGCCGGGTCACCGGCGCGGTGGGCATCGCCGCCGCCCGCGCCCTGCGCGGACTGCGCGCCCAGGTCGCCGCCCACGGCCCCTGGCCGCCCGCCGCCGAACGGGAGGCCGCACCGGTCGGCTGAGCCGGGGGCCGGGGGCCGGGAGGCCGGGCGGGAGGCCGGCCGGCAAGGGGCGGCGGCCGGCCGACCCGGCGATATCGGGGGCAAATCGCTACATTAGGGGCATTTGGCAGCAGCAGCGCCAGGCACCGTGCGCCCACGCAGAGAAGGCCGACCGCCTTCGGAAAGGGTCCCCATGCACCCCGCCCTCAGCCCCGCCGTCCTCGCCGAACTGCGCCGGCCCCGGCCCTACCCGGCGGTGTCCGTCCTGATGCCCACCCACCGCCGCGAACCCGACAACACCCAGGACCCGGTACGGCTGCGCAACCTGCTGGCCGAGGCGAAGGAGCGCCTCCAGGCCGACCCCGAGGTCTCCCGGGCCGACCGGATCGACGTGGTCGGGCAGCTCGACAAGGCCCTCGCCGAGGTCGACCTGGTGCACGCCGAGGACGGCCTGGCGATCCTCGCCGCGCCCGGCGAGCACCAGGTGTGGACCTTCGCCCGCACGGCCCCCGCCCGGGTGGTGCTGTCCGACACCTTCCTCACCCGCAACCTGGTCTCCGCCCAGGCCGCCGAGCGCCCCTACTGGGTGCTGGCCGTCGCCGCCGACCGGGCCGTGCTGTGGAGCGGCACCCCGGAGCGGGTCACCGAGGACCGCGCCCACGGCTTCCCGCTGACCCGCGCCTTCTTCGACAACCCCGACCCGGAGCGCCGCGAGCGCATCGGCGACACCCCCAGCACCTTCCGCGACGAGGAGACCAAGACCTTCCTGCGCCAGGCCGACACCGCGCTCGGCAAGGTCCTGGCCGCCGACCCCCGCCCGCTGTACGTGGTCGGGGAGGCGCCCGCCCTGGCCCTGCTGGACGCCGCGGGCCCGATCGCCAAGGAGGCCACCGCCCAGATCCCGCACGGCGGCCTCGCCCAGGCCGACGTCGAGACCGTCCGCAAGGTGGTCGGGCCCGCCGTGCGGGCCCACGCCGAGCAGGAGACCGCCGACGCCCTCGCCCGGCTGGACAAGGCCCGCGGCCGCTCCGGGTTCGCCGCCGGCCTCGACGAGGTCTGGCAGGCGGTGGGGGAGGGGCGCGTCGCGCTCCTGGTGGTCGAGGAGAACCACCGCGCCACCGTCCGCGACGCCGGCGAGCACCTCGTCCCCGCCGAGCCCGGCGAGGCCGGCGCCCGCGAGGACATCGTCGACGAGGTCGTCGAGCGCGCCCTCGACACCGGGGCCCGGGTCGCCTTCGTCCCCGACGGCACCCTCGCCGACGCCCGCGGCATCGCCGCCGACCTGCGCTACTGAGCGCACCGACCCCTCACCGTCGCGCCCGGGCCGCGCCTCAGCGCCCGTCCCGCGCCGCGCCGCCCCGGCGCCACGGCCGTCAACTCCCCGGCCCCGCACGGCAGTACGGTCCGCGGACGCCGCGTCAGGTGCTCCACCGGCCGGTCCCAGCACGCCCCCGCGGCGGGGATGACGCACCCTCATGACCCGCCCGGCGTCAGCAGTGCGAGGCTTCGGCCATGGACGTCGACCCACCACCGCGCCGCCGCCGGACCGCGGCGGCCCCCGCCGCGCTCGCCGCCGCCCTCACCGCCGCGCTCCTCGCGGGCTGCTCCTCCGGCGGCGAGGGCGCGGTCTTCGTCACCGAGAAGGGCACCAGCATCGGCCGGGCCGCCGCCGACGGGCGCCGGGACGCCCCCGAGGTGACCGGGCAGACCCTGGAGGGCGGCCCGGCGGCCCTCGCCGACCACCGGGGCAAGGTCGTCGTCGTCAACATCTGGGGCTCCTGGTGCGGCCCCTGCCGCACGGAGGCGCCCGCCCTGGAACGCCTGCGGCAGCACTACCAGGGCCAGGACGTCGAGTTCCTCGGCATCAACACCCGCGACCAGGACATCGCCAACGCCCGGCGCTTCCAGCAGGAACAGGGCCTGACCTACCCCAGCCTGTTCGACCCGGCCGGCACCCAGCTGCTCAGGTTCCCCGCGGGCACCCTCGACGCGGGCTCCCTCCCGACCACCCTGGTGGTCGACCGCCGCGGCCGTCTCGCGGCGCGCGCCCTCGGCGGCCAGAGCTACGATGCCCTGGAGTCCATGGTCGAGCCCGTGCTCGCCGAGAAGTCCGGCTGAGCGCGGCCGAGTGCGGCCGGGTCCGGCCGAGCGCGGTGGCGCCCCGCCGGGGCGTAAATCGTTTGGGCGGGCGGGTCGTCGGCTGCTACCGTCTGCCCAGCCGTGCGACCGATGCGAGGAGGTGAGACCCATGAAGGCAGGAACCGCGTGGGTGCTCCCCCTCGTCGTCACGGTGGGCGATTGACGTTGGCGTCGCCCGGGAGCGCCTCAGGCAAGGCACTTCCGAAAGGCAGCACCATGAGTGCGCCGCATCCTGCCCCGAGCGCTCCCCTCCCCAGCGCCGCTGTCCCCAGCGCCGCTGTCCCGAGCGTCCCCGCCGCCGCGCCCCCGGAGGGCGCCGCCCGGCGTGCGGGCAGCACCCTGGAACCGGTCCGGCGCTGACCCGCGCACCGGCCGCCCCGGCATCGAACGAACGACCCCGACACCGAACGAACGAACGAAGAATGAGGTGAACACCATGACCAAGACAACGAACGGCATCGAAGTCGAAGGCACCGTCATCGAGTGCCTGCGCAACGCCAACTTCAAGGTGGAACTGCAGAACGGGCACGTCGTCCTGGCCCACATCAGCGGGAAGGTCCGCAAGAACCACATCAAGATCCTCCCGCACGACCGGGTGCTCGTGGAGCTCAGCCCCTACGACCTCACCCGCGGCCGGATCCGCTACCGCTACCGCAACTAGCGGCCGGCTGGGGGAGAACCGGTGGCCCGGCACGCTCCCCCCGGGCGGGGCGGGGCCCCCGGGGGTGTGGCGGGCGGGGGGGTCGGGGGCCGCGCCGCGCGGGGTTGCTCGGGGTGGGTGG
>NZ_JBHZCN010000099.1:0-33260 GCF_042755465.1 Kitasatospora sp. NPDC059160
CCCCCCCCCCCCCCGCCGCCGCCCCGGCGGCCGGGCAGCGGCCCGCCGGGGCGGACGACACGGCGGAGCCACTGACGGAGCAACTGGCCGTCGGCTTCCAGGTGGCGGCCAGCCAGGTCGCGGCGGCCCCGCTGTCCGCCGCGATGCGCCGGCTCACCCGCCCCGGCGGCCGGCTGATGCGCTCGCTGACCTTCCCGCCCGAGCAGCCCCGCGAGGCGCTGGTGCCCCGGATGGACGCCGCCACCGGCGCGGTCACCGCCGCCGCGCCCAAGGTCAAGCCGGCCGCCCTGGTGACCCCGGGCCAGCTCGACCAGGTGCTCCACCCCGGCAGCGGCGCCCGGGCGGCCCAGGGGACCACCAACCCCGTCGGCTCCCTCCCGAACAGCCCGGACTTCGTCCTCAAGGAGATCGGCGACCCCGTCCCGCCGACCACCGGCGGCACCGTCGACAGCCCGGAGGCCCAGCGGTACAAGGGCGCGCTCCACGAGCTCTACGACGGCTGGGACGCCTCCGCCGCCGTCGGCCGGCCGGTGCCCCGGGAGCGGCTCGGCGTCGCCGGGACCACCGACGCGGTGCTCGCCCGGCTGCGCTCCGACACCACCGTCCCGAGGAGCCTGCTCGGCTCCGTCGACGTGCCCGAGCGGCTGCGGCCCTTCGCCGAGGAGTTCATCGAGGCGATGGCCTACCCGGTGATCGACCTGCCGATGTACCAGTCGCTGATCGACCTCTCGGTGGAGGTGTTCGTCCCCCACCTGGACCTGATCCCGGCGAACTCGATCACCCTGCTGGCCAACAACCGCCGGTTCATCGAGTCCTTCCTGGTCGGCCTCAACCACGAGATGGCCCGGGAACTGCTCTGGCGCGAGTACCCGACCGACCAACGCGGCACCCCGTTCCGGCAGTTCTGGGACCCGCGCGCGGCGCTCCCGCAGCTCGGCGAGACCCCCGAAGAGCGCCGCGAGCGGCTGTACGACATCCAGCCGGTCCACCGCTGGGGCCCGGCCGCGCTGCTCGGCCAGAACGACAACCGGCAGCAGCCCGGCACCCCGCAGAAGCCGCCCGGCACCCCGCAGAAGGAGGACCTGGTGCTCGTCATCCGCGGCGAGCTGTTGAAGAAGTACCCCAACACGGCGGTGTACGCCCACCGGGCCGCCTGGCCGCTCGACGCCGACGGCAACCCGGTCACCACCGGGGAGCGCGTCCCCGCGCCGCTGCCCGACGAGGACCACCCGACCGCCGAGCTGATCCGGCTGCCGCTCTACGAGGCCAAGGTCGAACCCGACGTCTACCTGCTCGGCTTCGACCTCGACGCCGCCGAGGCCCGCGGCCGGCCCCCCGGCGACCCCGGCTGGTTCTTCGTCCTCAAGGAGCGCCCCGGCGAACCGCGCTTCGGCGTCGACGAACCCGAGGGCCCGCTGCCGCCCGTCAAGGTCTGGAACGACCTCACCTGGCAGCACGTCGACCCCGACCACCTCGGCTTCGTCGAGTTCACCGACGCCACCCACGTCCCGCTCGCGCCCTTCGACGGCTCCCCGGACGAACTGGAGAAGCAGCAGCAGCGCACCGAGGACAGCGCCCTGCCGCTCTGGTACTCCCGGCTGAGCTCGGCCGACATCGCCTACATCCTCTTCCGGGCGCCGGTCATGGTCGCCATCCACGCACAGGAGATGCTCCCGGTATGGCCGACAACGCCCTGAGCGACGACTACCCCGTCCTGCTCGGCCCGGTACGGATCGAGACCAGGTTCACCGCGACCGACCTGCTGGTCCGCGTCTTCCCCGACGAGTGGGCGGTCGACTCCTTCGAACCCCGGCCCACCGAGGCCGAACTCTCCGCCCTCGACGCGTACTGGACGGCCCTGTGGCGCACCGGCGGGGACCCCGTCGGCGACCGGGCGGCCTGGCACGAACTGGTCGGCCGGATCGCCGCCGGCCGGGCCGGCTGGCTGCTGCGCGACCACCGGCCGGCCGACCCGGCCGACCGGCCCGTGCCGGTACCCGCCGGCACCACCGTGCTGGTCGTCCGCAGCGACACCGCGCTCCCCGCGGCCGACCGCCAACCCACCGTCGACCACTGGACGGCGGTCTGGCGCGCCCGCGGCGACCGGGCCGCTCTGCGGGCGGCCGACACCGCGCTGCTCGCCGCCGTCGGCCCGACCAGGGCGGCGGCGATCGCCGCCCGCCGGCCCGCCGGGATCGAAGCGGCCCCGCTCGACACCGGCAGCACCGCACTGGTGGCCTTCCTGGTCGTGCCCCGCCCACCCGCCGACGGCATCGCCCCCACATCCTGGACGGTCGCGGCCAGGGCCGGCCTGCTGCCCGACCGCTTCCGGGTGCTGGGCTGGGCCGGCGGCCGCAAGGTCGTCGACATCGACGGCCGGCCCGTCCCGGCGAGCCTGCCGGTCAGCCCCGACCCGACCTCCACCGACCTGACGGTCGACGAGAGCACCGGCGTGCTGACCGTCCCCGACGCACTGCGCTGGCTCATCGAGTTCGACCGGGCCGTGACGGTCGGCATGGGCTTCCGGATCCCGCTGACCGCCGACCTCGCCGGCGGACTCGACCGGCTGGTGGTCCTCGGCCTGCGCCGGCAGTCCACCCCGGACCAGTCCGCCGCCGACCTCACCGCCCTGCTCACCCGCCAACTCCGCAGCCCCGCCGGGCTCAGCCTGCTGCCCCAGGGCACCCCCACCAACAACACCACCCAGGCACCCGCCGGCCTCGACCGCGCCCAGGAGGCCGACGCGGGCCTGCGCTCCGCCGCCGGACTGCGCGCCGCCCCCGCCGGGACCGACTGGACGGCCCGCACCGACGGCCAGTGGTTCGCCGAACTGCTCGGCATCGACCCCGCCGACCTCGCCGGAATGCCCAACGCCGACGGCACCGACCAGCGCGACGCCCGCGCGGCCCACACCGCCCTGTGGCCCGCCACCTGGGGCTACCACCTGCAGACCACGCTGCACCCGGTGTTCGGCCGCGACGTCGTCGAGCAGACCCGGCAGTTCCACCTCCGCCACGTCTCCGGCCGGGGCCCCGTCCCGACCGTACGGATCGGCCGCCAGCCCTACGGCATCCTGCCCACCACCGCGTTCTCCCGGCTCGCCTGGCCGGACACCGCGCCCACCGCCGCCCACCGGCGCGGCCTGCACACCGTGCTCCAGGCCGCGGCCGCCGACTGGCAGGCCGCCGCCGCCGGAGTCGCCCACCTCGGCGGCCGGGCCGACGACGCCCACCAGCACCTGCTGGACATCCTCGCCCTGCACCCCACCTCCGCCGAGTACTACCAGCGGTACGCCCAGAGCGTCGAGGACGTCTTCAACCGGGAGAACCTCGGCGCGCTCGGCTCCACCGTGCTGCCCGCCCTGGAACGGCTGAACATGCCCGGCCCGATCCGCGCCCTGCTGACCCGCTTCGGCTACCCCGACAGCGGCCCCGCCCAGGACCCGGACCTGATCCGCCGCCTCTTCGTCGACACCCAGCACCCGCTGCTCGCCCCCTCCGTCGACGACCGCCCGCTCTCCGAGACCGACCCGGTCCGGCCCTACACCGCCGACGGCGCCAACTACCTCCAGTGGCTGGCCGCACACGCCCGCACCGACCTGGAGACCATCCGCACCGAAGCCGGCTTCCCCGCGGACGACCGGCCGTCCGCGCTGCTCTACCTGCTGCTGCGCCACGCGCTGCTGCTGGGCTGGGCGGACGCCGCCACCGAACTCGCCATCGCCGCCCGGATCGCGAGCCCCGCCGAGATCGCCGCGGCGGACCCGGCGTTCATCCACATCAGGATCCCGGCGCCCGGCCGCACCCTCCCGAGCGAGAGCCGGTTCCGGCGGCTCTACTCGCCCGCACCGGAGATCACCGGAGACCCGCGCCGCCTGGTCGTCGACCACATCCCGCGGGTCCTCGGCACCGCCCCCGGCACCGCCCGGCTGGCCGAACAGGCCGCCGCCCTCGACCTGTTGGCCACCCTGCCCACCGCCCGGCTGGAACGCGTCCTGGCCGAACACCTGGACTGCGCCACCTACCGGCTCGACGCCTGGCGCCTCGGCCTGGCCAACGAACGGCTCGCCGAACTGCGGTACGGCCCCGACGGCACCGCCCCCGCCGAACGCGGCCTCCACCTCGGCGCGTACGGCTGGCTGGAGTCCGTCCGCCCCAGCGGGACACAGCTCACCCCCGTCACCCTGACCGGCCCGCTCGCCCAGGTCTTCCAGGGCGGCCAACCGCTGGTGCACGACGACCGCAACGGCGGCCACCTGCACGCGCCGTCCCCCGGCCAGGCCCGCACCGCGGCCGTCCTGCGCGCCGGCTACCTCGCCAACGGCTCACCGCAGAACCCCGGTTCGTTCGCCGTCAACCTCAGCTCCGGGCGGGTCCGGATCGCGCTCGGCCTGCTCGACGGCATGCGACAGGGCCAGTCCCTGGGCGCCCTGCTCGGCTACCGGCTGGAACGCGCCCTGCACGACAGCCACCAACGGGCCGAGGTCGACTTCCTGATCTCCGCCCTGCGCCTCAGGTTCCCCCTCCGGGCCGGCCGGATCGCGCAGACCGTCCCGCAGCAGGCCGACCGGCCCGACCCGTCCAAACCCCTCGCGATCGAACAGATCGAGGCCCACAACGTCGTCGACGGCCTCGCCCTGGTGCGCCACGTGACCCGCAACAACGTCTCCGCCACGTACCCCTTCGGCCTGGACGGCCTCCCCGCGGTCAACCCCGACCAGCAGGCCGTCGTCGACCAGGCCGTCCAGGACCTGCTGGACGTCCACGACGCACTCGCCGACCTCGCCGTCGCCGAGAGCACCCACCAGGCGCTGCTGGGCAACCACGAACGCGCCTCCACCACCCTCGACGCGTACGCCAAGGAGGGCCTGCCCCCCGAACCCGCCGTGGTCACCACACCCCGCAGCGGCACCACCCTGACCCACCGCTTCGGCCTGCGGCTGACCCCCGGCCTCGCCCCCGACCACGGCGTGCCGCCGCTGACCCGCACCACCCCGCGCGCCCAGGCCGAACCCGCCGTCAACGCCTGGCTGCCCACCCTGCTCCCGCCGCCCACCTCCGTCGTCGCCCTGGTCACCTGGACCGACCCGGTCACCGGACTGGCCCGCAGCCGCGCCGTCAGCCAGGCCGACACCGGCCTGCAACCGATCGACCTGCTCTGGGCGCTGCGCCCGGCGGGCGAGAGCGCCATGACCGACCTCGACGACCGGATCGTCGGCGTCGTCATCACCGCCGAGAACCCCCGGCCGGACGCCGAACTGACCATCCGCTACACCGAGCGGATCACCGGCCCGGCCGCCGGCCAGGTCCTCGACCCCGTCACCTTCTTCGAACTCTCCCCGCTGATCGGCGCGTTGCGCTCGCTGCTGACCACCGCCCGGCCGCTGCGCCCCAGCGACCTGGTGCCCGCCGCCGGGCCCGCCCCCGCCGACCGGGCCGCCGACACCGCCGTCTCGCTGCCCCGGGAACGCCCGGCCGCGGTACGCGCCTCCCTGGACGCCCTGCGCAAGGACGTCGAGACCTACCTCGCCGCGCTCGCACCGCTCTACCCGGCGGGCGCCCCGCCCCAGCGCCCGAAGATCCTCGCCGGCATCGACACCCTGCTCACCGGGTACGCCGGCCTGGTCACCACGGCCTCCGGCTTCGGCACGGTCCGCAGCGGCTGGAGCGAACTCGCCCTGTGGCGCCGCGGCGTCTTCACCGACGTGCTCACCGCCGTGGCCGGGGCCGCCACCCGGATGACCACGGCCCTGGCCAAGGCCGACGCGCTGCTGGCCGGCTACGACAGGCTGCCGGCCGGCACCTCCGACGCGGAGCGCTTCCGGCTGCTGCAACAGGCGGAACGGCTGATCGCCACCCGGCCCACCGCGCCGCTGCCGGCCCGGCCCGCGGAGCTGCGCCTCGTCGTCGCCAACCGGCGGCAGGCCTTCGACCTCAAGCTCCGCTCGCTCAGGGCGCAGGCGGGGACGGCCAGCACCACGCTCGGCGCGCTGCTCGCCGAGGTCGCCGCGAAGCTCCCGCTGACCGACTTCGACCCGACCGACCTCAGCCTCCAGCCCTTCCAGGACCGGGTCGTCCTGCTCGGCCGCGACCTGCTGGACCGCGCGAACGCGCTGCGCACCGAGATCCTCGCCCGGCTCGCCGCCGCGGACAAGGCCCTCGCCGACCACGACGCGGCGGTCACCGGGCCGGACCAGGTCGGCGCGGCGATCGAGGCACTCAAGGCCCTCCTCGGCCAGGACGTCCTCGCCGTACCGGAGTTCACCCCCGACCCGCAGCTCGCCGCGGACTGGAAGAACGCCCTCGGCGACAGCGACAAGCTCGTCCGGCACCTCACCCGGCCGCCGTTCGGCCGGGACTTCCCCGTCGACGACTGGGCGCACGGCATCGCGCGGGTCCGCGAGAAGCCCCGGCTGTGGGAGAAGGCCGTCCTGCTGAGCGACGCCCTGCGCGGGCCCGGCGGACTCCTCGGCGACCTGCTCGGCTCCGCCGAACCGCAGTTGACGCCGATCCAGCTGCCGTACCGGCCGGACGACCACTGGCTGGCCATGGAGTTCGCCCCCGGCACGACCATCACCGAGGACAAGGTGCTGTTCACCGCCCACTACGCACCCGACCCGCTCGTCCCCCCGCCCACCCGGGTCGGCCTGCTGTTCGACGAGTGGACGGAGGTCGTCCCCGCCGACCGCGAGACCACCGGCATCGCGGTGCACTACCAGGGGCCGGACTCCGAACCGCCGCAGGCGATGCTGCTGGTCGTGCCGCCGGTGCGCACCGGCACCTGGGACACCGACGACCTGATCGCCGCGATCGGGGAGACCCTCGACCTGGCGAAGTCCCGGGGCGTCGAACCCGAGCACCTCGACGGCACCGCCTACGCCCAACTGCTGCCGGCCACCGTCCTGTCCGCCACCCGGCAGCCGATCACGATCTCCACCGACCTCGCGATCGCCAACCAGCGCTGGAAGGCCGCCCATGACTGAGCCCCGGATCGACGACCTGGCGCAGGCGCTCACCGACCGGGCCCGGCCGACCGTCGGGATCTGGAACCGGCTGGAGGGCCGGCCGCGCACCACCGACTTCGCGCGGGCGCTGCGGGCCGAAGTGCGCGACCCGCTCTGGCTGCTGACCCGGCAGTGGCAGCTCGGCGAGTTCCGCGGCAGCGACGCCGGCTCCCCGGTCACCGCGACCTACTCGATCGCCGGTGCCCGGCCCAGCCGCTTCCGCCCGGCCGACGGGGCCGCCGAACCGCTCCCGCCGGACCGGCCGCTGGAGACCCTGGCCGAGCGGCGCGCGGTGCCGTTCGTGGCGGGCGCCGACCGGATCGCCTTCGACCTGCGGCTGTCGATCGGCCGGCGGTGGCTCAAACTGCTGGGCCGGGACCCGCTGCTGGGCAGCGTGGCCTTCGACTTCCGTGGCCAGTACGTCCGGCTGTACCCGGTCGCCCTGCCCGACCCGACCCGGGACGGCGACGCCCCCCGGGTCGCCCACCCGGAGGTCTGGGCGACCCTGCAAGCCGTCGCCGGGCGCCGGATGGACGGCTACCTGCTCTACCGGCACATCAAGGACGGCGGCCGCGCCTCGGACGGCGTCGACGACCTGCTGCACCTGCACGGTGCCGCGCTCGACGCGCTCGGCGACGGCCTGGTCGCCTGGTTCGACGACCTGATCGACCAGCCGCAGGCGGACGACGCCTGGGACCCGCGCCGCCTGGAGCACCGGTTCTCGGTGGCCGGCACCGACCCCTCGGGGGCCGAGAAGGTCCTCACCGCGCGGGAGTACCCGGGCGGCGAACTGGACTGGTACGCCTTCTCGAACGACCCGACCGCCCCGGTCGGCGGCACCGAGCCGCCGCCCCCGCCGATCAACCGCACGGTGTTCCCGGCGCGGCTGCGCTACTCGGGCATGCCGCTGTCGCGCTGGTGGGCGGTGGAGGACGGCGGCACCAACTTCGCCGCGGTGTCGCCGGACAGCACGGACCTGGCCCGGCTGATCTTCCTGGAGTTCGCGCTGGTCTACAGCAACGACTGGTTCCAGCTCCCGTGCGAGCTGCCGGTCGGGACGCTGGCGTCGATCCAGGGCCTCGCGATCACCGACGTGTTCGGCCAGCGGCTGTGGATCACCCCGGCGGGCACCGGGCGGGAGGAGGACTGGCAGCGCTGGTCGATGTTCACCCTCGACACGGTCGGCGCCGGCCCCGCCACCGCCGCGGACACCGGCCTGCTGCTGCCCGCGAGCGTGCCGAAGATCGCCGACGGCCCGTCGCTGGAGGAGGTGTCGCTGGTCCGCGACGAGAACGCCGACCTGGTCTGGGGCATCGAACTGACCGTCCCGCAGGCCACCGGCGAGGGCCGCCGGGGCAGCGAGGTCGCCTCCGAGATCCAGGCGTACCACCTGCGGCTGCACCCGCCGGCCCCACCGGACGGGCCGCTCGCGCCGATCGCCTACGAGGCGATGAACTCCGTCCCGGAGAACTGGATCCCGTTCATCCCGGTGCACGTGCCCGGCGACAACCGCACGATCCAGCTCCAGCGCGCGGCGATGCCCGACGTCGTCGCCGCCCTGCCGCCCGTCCAGCCGAGGACCTCGCTGCTGCGGGAGGGGCTGGACGCGACGACGCCGCACGCGTACTTCGTCAACCAGGAGGAGGTGCCGCAGTCGGGCACCCGCCTCACCGTCGCCTACCACCGGACCAGGTGGCGCGACGGACGGGTCTGCGTGTGGCTCGGCGCCGCTCGCGGCGCCGGGCGCGGCGAGGGCTCCAGCGGCCTCGCCTTCGACCTCCTCGTCGACACCCCGACGAAGGCGCCGTGACGCCGCAGCCGTGACGGCGGCGCGCTCCGGACGATCGCCGTCAGCTCGTCGAGGCGGCGCCCCGTCCTCAGGCGGGGCCGCTCCCGGTCTCCGGGGCATCGCGGAGCGGGAGTTCGACCCGGACGGTGAGGCCGCCGTCGGGGCGCGGGACGGCGGTGACGGTGCCGTGGTGGGTGAGGGTGACGGCGTGGACCACGGCGAGTCCCAGCCCCGCGCCTTCGGTGCGGTGCTCCGGGCCGCGCTGGAAGGGTTCGAAGAGGGCGGGGAACTCGTCCGGATCCAGGGTCGGCCCGGTGTTGGAGACCTCGATGAAGGCCCGGGTGCCGCGAGTGCCGGTGGTCATGGTGACCGTTCCGTCGCGGTGGTTGTGCCGTACGGCGTTGGCCAGCAGGTTCAGCGCGACCTGGCGCAGCAGGGCGGGATCCCCGGTGACGGGTGCGGGGTCGAGGGCGGTGGTGACGGTGACCGCCGCGGCGGCCGTCTCGTCGGCCAGGTCGGTGAGGGCGTGCCCGGCGGTGTCGGCGAGGTCGACGGGGTGGGGGGTGAGGTGCTCGCTCTCGCCGCGGGCCAGGGTCAGCAGCGCGTCGATGAGGCGTTCGGTGCGGGCGTTGGCGTCGAGCGCGCGCCGGAGGGCGGGGAGCAGGTCGGCGGGGACGCGGCCCTGGGCGAGCGGGATCTCCAGTGCGGTGCGCTGGAGGGTGAGCGGGGTGCGCAGTTCGTGCGAGGCGTGGGCGGTGAAGCGGCGCTGGGCGGTGAAGCTGTGCTGGAGGCGGTCGAGCATGGCGTCGAAGGTGTCGCCGAGTTCGCGGACCTCGTCGTGCGGGCCGGTGAGGCCGAGCCGTTCGTCCAGGGCGCGGCCGGTGCCGATCCGCCGGGCCGCGGCGGTGACCTGGTGGAGGCGGCGCAGGGAGCGGCGTGCGGCCCACCAGGCGAGCAGCGCGGCGAGGACGGTGAACGCGGCGAGCAGCAGCAGGGAGCGGGTCAGCAGGTCGGCGAGGACGGTGTGCTGGAAGTCGGCGAACCCCTGGGCGGGGGTGGTGGGTGCGGCGGGCACGGTGTCGGTGCCGGACGGGATGCCGGACGGGACGTCGGTGGGGACGCCGGTGGGGCCGGGCTCCACCGGGGCCGGGCTCGCCAGTTCGAGCGCGGGGACGACGAGGCGGCGGTTGGCTTCCAGGAGCTGGCGGGCGCTCAACCAGTCCAGCAGGAGCAGGCCGCAGCCGAGGGTGGCGAAGAGCGCGGTCGTGGCCAGGGTCAGCCTGGTGCGCAGGGGCAGGGCGTACGGGGCAGGTCGGCGGCCGGTGCGGGGTTCGGTGCGGGGTCCGGTGCGGGGCCGCCTCACAGCCGGTACCCGTAGCCGGGGTCGTGGGTGATCAGCGGTGGTTCGCCGATCTTGCGGCGCAGCGAGTGCACGGTGACCCGGACGGCCGTGGTGGCGGGGTCCAGCGCCGGGTCCCAGAGGCTGTCGCGGAGCTGTTCGGTGGCGACCGGGGCGCCGTCCGCGGCCAGGAGCAGTTCGAGGACGCCGAGTTCCCTGGGCGTGAGCCGCAACGGCCGGCCGTCGCGTTCGGCGACCCTGCGCACGGTGTCGAGGCTGATGCCGTGCCGGCTGAGCACCGTGGTGCCGGTGGGGGTGCGGCGGGCCAACGCGCGCAGCCGGGCGACCAGTTCGAGGTAGGAGAACGGCTTGGCGAGGTAGTCGTCGGCGCCCTTGCCGAGGCCGTCGACGAGGTCGGACAGGCTGCCGGCGGCGGTGAGCATGAGGATCCGGGCCGGGTAGCCGGCGGTGTCCAGCGCCCGGCAGACGGCGTCCCCGCTCAGCCGCGGCAGGTTCCGGTCCAGGACCAGCACGTCGTAGTCGGCCGCGGCGGTCATTTCGAGCGCGCGGGCGCCGTCGTGGGCGATGTCGCAGACCATTCCCTCCGCGCGCAGGCCCTCGGCGAGCATCGCCGCCAGCTCCCGCTCGTCCTCGACGATCAGTACTCGCATCTGGTCCCACTCCGCTCGGATCCGCTGGGGGCCGCGGCTGCGGCACACGCGGCGGCCCGGCGGATCAAGGATGCCCCGGTGGGCGTTAGCCGACGGTTAGGCGCACGCTCACCGGTGGCTCACCGGCCGGTCCGTAGAACTGCTGGGGTCAGCACCGACTCCAGCAGGGAGAGCAGGACATGCGTACCGAGACGACCGTACGGGCCGTACTGGCGGCGACCGCCGTGGCGGTGGCGCTCATGGTGAGCGGGTGCTCCTCGGCCGACCAGGCCCCTCGGGTGGCGGGTGACGGCAACGGGGGTAAGAGCGCGCCGCAGGACGACGACGCGGTCCGCAAGGCGTGGGTGGACTGCATGCACCAGCAGGGTCAGACCGGTGTCCAGCAGGACAAGGACGGCAACATCGGGGTCCCGGCCGCCGGGACCGACTCCGGATCGGCCGGCGACTACGAGCCGGCGGCCAAGATCTGCGACGCCAAGGTCCCCGGGATCCACCAGGTCACGTTGAAGAACCACGAGCGGTTCGTCGAGATGGCCCGCGCGTTCGTCGCCTGTGCGCGGAAGAACGGCTATCCGGACCTGCCCGACCCCGACCCGAAGAACGGCATCCTCGAGATCCCCCGGGCCTCGTTCGACATGGCCAAGTGGGACGCCATCCAACCGGCCTGCGGCAAGCTCCCGATGCCCGGCTACCACATCGGCGAGTGACCGTGAACCACAGCACCGAACCCGTCGGTCCCGCCCCCGCAGCCCCCGCCGACGCACCGCCCGCCCGCACCCGCGGCCCACGCCGCAGGGCCGTCGTCTCGCTCGCCCTGGTCGCCGCGGTCGCCGGCGCCGGCACGCTGGCCGTCACCCGCCCCTGGGAGCACCGCACGTCCACCGCCGGGCAGTCCGCCCCCGACCACGACACCGTCGTGGTGCAGAAGGGATCGCTGTCCAGCGGCATCCAGGTCGGCGGCGCCCTCGCCTACGACGCCCCCACCCCCGTCGTCGGCGCCGGCCACGGCACCCTCACCGCCCTCCCGGCCGTGGGCTCCGTGGTCAAGGCGGGCGGCAAGCTCTACGAGGTCGACGGTCAGGCCGTCGTACTGCTGCGAGGCGAACGGCCGTTGTGGCGCGACCTCGGCCCCGGCGTCGGCGACGGCCCCGACGTCGGACAGCTCAAGCGCAACCTGATCGACCTCGGCTACGCCGACGGACTCGGCCTGGCCGCCGACCGGAAGTTCACCGAGGGCACCGCCACCGCCGTCAAACGCTGGCAGAAGGCCCTCGGCGCGCAGCAGACCGGGACCGTCACCCTCGGCAGCGTCGTCATGCTGCCGCAGCAGGCCGTCCGGGTGCAGCAGGTCGGCGCCCAACTCGGCTCGGCCGTCGGCACCACCGCGATCCTCACCGTGAGCAGCACCGACCTCGTCGCCACCGTGAAGCCCGCCGACAACCAGCTCTCCCGGTTCAAGCCCAACGGCCCGACCGTGGTGAAGCTCGCCGACGGCACCACCATCAGCGGGCGCATCCGCTCCCTGGTGCGGGAGAGCGCGGGGGGCGGTGGCGACGCCGGCCCGGGAGGCTCCGGCGGCGCGGGCCCGGAGAAGACCACCGTCACCATCACGCTCGACGACCAGGCGAAGGCCCAGCAGGCCGGACCCTCCTCGGTGACCGTCAACGTGGTCGGCGACACCGCCGAGGACGCGCTCATCGTCCCCGTCACCGCGCTGGTCGCCCTGGACGGCGGAGGCTACGGCGTCAGGGTCGTCGACGGTGCCGGCGCCGACGCCACCACCCGGCTCGTGAAGGTCCAGCTCGGCCTGGTCGCCGACGCCAAGGCGCAGATCAACGGCGACGTCCGCGGCGGCGACCAGGTGGTGATCCCGAAGTGACGCCCCACCACCCGCACACCGAGCCCGCGGCGCAGTCCCCGGCGCAGACCGGCACGGCGCCCCCCGTCCTGGAACTCACCGCCGTCACCAAGGAGTACCCCGGGTCACCGCCGCTGCGCATCCTGCACGGCATCGACCTCACCGTCACCCCCGGAGAACTCCTCGCCGTCGTCGGCCCCTCCGGCTCCGGCAAGTCCACCCTGCTCGCCCTGCTCGGCTCGCTGGACCGCCCCACCACCGGACGACTGCGCTTCGAGGGCCGCGACCTGTCCGACCTCTCCGACCCCGAACTGGCCGCCCTGCGCGCCCACCGGATCGGCTTCGTCTTCCAGCAGTTCTTCCTGCTGCCCGGACTCAGCACGGTCGAGAACGTCGCCACCGGCCTCCTCTACAGCGGCGCCCCCGCGTCACTGCGGCGCGCCGACGCCGCCCGGGCGCTGCGCGACGTCGGGCTCGGCCACCGGCTCGACCACCGCCCCGACCAGCTCTCCGGCGGCGAGAAGCAACGCGTCGCCATCGCCCGCGCACTCGTCGGCCGCCCCGCGCTCCTGCTCGCCGACGAGCCCACCGGCGCCCTGGACAGCGTCTCCGGCGCGGCCGTCGTCGACCTGCTGCGCACCCTGAACGCCGACGGCACCACGGTCGTCGTCATCACCCACGACCGCGAACTGGCCGCCTCCTTCCCCCGGCGCATCGGCATCCACGACGGCCGGATCGACTTCGACGAGCGCCACCCCGACCCCGCGGGAGCCGGCCTGTGACCCCCCACCACGAACACCGCCCGCGCCACGAACACCGCCCCCAGCACGAACACCGCCCGCGCCGCAGCCGGCTGCGCCCGACCGACCTGCTGCGCCTGGGCATGATCGGGCCGCGCACCCGCAAGCTGCGCTCCGCGCTGTCCGCGTTCGGCATCTGCCTGGGCATCGCCGCCGTCATCGCCGTCACCGGGATCTCCTTCTCCAACCAGGCCCACCTGCTGGCCCGCCTGGACCAACTCGGCTCCAACCTGCTCACCGTCGCCCCCGGCAAGGGCGCCGACCAGCAACCGGTCCCACTGCCGCCCACGGCCGAGAAGATGCTCGCCGACATCGCCCCCGTCCAGCAGGTGACCGCGACCGGGGCCACCAAGGCCCAGGTCTACCGCAACGACCTCGTCCCGCCGCAGCAGACCGGCAGCCTCACCGTGCTCGCCGCCCGGCTCAACCTGCTCGACGTCCTGCACACCACCGTGCGCAGCGGACGCTGGCTCGACGCGGCGAGCGAGAACCTGCCCGTGACCGTCCTCGGCGACCGGGCCGCCCAGCGGCTCGGCGTCACCGCTCCCGGTGAGCGGGTCTGGCTGGGCGGACAGTCGTTCCTCGTCACCGGGATCCTGGCCCCGAACGAACTCGCGCCCGAGATCGGCACCGCCGCCCTGGTCGGCTGGCCCCAGGCCACGGCCCACCTGGGCGCGGACGGCACCGCCGCCACCGTCTACCTGCGCTCCTATCCCGAACGCGTCCCCGACGTCCAGGCCGTCGCCGCGGCCACCGCCAACCCCGCCGGACCGAACACCGTGGCCGTCAGCCGCCCCTCCGACCTGCTCACGGCCCGGTCCGAGGCGAAGAACGCCCTCACCGGGCTGGTCCTCGCCCTCGCCGCGGTCGCCCTGCTCGTCGGCGGCGTCGGCATCGCCAACACCATGGTGGTCAGTGTGATGGAGCGCCGCGGCGAGGTCGGACTGCGCCGCGCACTGGGCGCCCGGGGCGGACAGATCGCCGTCCAGTTCCTGCTCGAAGCCGTCCTGATGGGCCTGCTCGGCGGCCTCGCCGGCCTGCTGCTGGGCGGCCTCACCGTCTACGGCTACGCCCTCGCCCAGGGCTGGCCCGCCACCATCCCTCTGCCCGTCCTTGTCGCCGGACCACTGGTGTCGGTCCTGGTGGCCGCCGTCGCCGGGATCTACCCGGCCCTGCGCGCGGCCAAGGCCTCACCGACGGACGCGTTGCGTTCGACCTAGCGAGCCGCGGACCAGCAGGGGCGCCCGCACTTCTCATCGAATCCTCATGCCGTCTCACCGAGACTCGCATCCCGCACCAGGCGGCCCGAACGGACGGAGCAGGGAATTGCGGCAGACCCTCCGGAGCACCCCCGACCCGCTGGTGACGGGCGGTCACAGCCCCGGCACCCCGGACGCCCGGCCACGCCGTCGAACGCCTCACCGGCGCCGTGCCCTCGCCCTGGTCCTGACCGCGCTGGGCCTGGTCCCGCTGGTCGGCTGCTCCTCGGCGGTGCTGCAGGTCCTCCCGCCGAAGTGCCGGCCGACCACGACCGCCACCGCTGATCCACCGGTCCGTTCGAGTCGCATCACCGGGTGTGTGCCGGTGGCCTGCCTGCGCTCCGCGCGATCGGCGCTGCCGGTGGCGCGGCGGTGCCTGCCGGCCGTTCGGGAGTCCGGCCGCGGGGACGTCGGTCAGCAGGTCGTGCCGGTGGGTATCGGGCGCAGCTCGGTGAGGTAGGCGTCCACGGCGTCGCCGACGCAGGCGTTGCTGCGGCCGTAGGCGGTGTGGCCGAAGCCGCGGTAGGTCAGGAGCATGCCGGCCGGGAACTGGCGGGCCAGGCCCTGGGCGTCGGCGTACGGGGTGGCGGGGTCACCGGTGGTGCCGACGACGAGGACGGGCGGTGCGTCCTTGGCGTCGACGGTGTGGGGGTCGCGGGGGGCGGCGGGCCAGTCGTGGCACACCAGTTCGTCGATCACGCCGGAGGGACCGTAGACCCCGGCGTCCCGGTAGGACCGGTCGACGGCCTCCCAGTAGGCCTGGGGGTCGCGCGGGTGGGAGACCTCCAGGCAGTTGACGGCGGTGAAGGCGTCGTCGGAGTTGTCGCGCTCCGCGTCGGCGGGCCGTGGGCCGCGGGCCGAGGCCTTCCGGCCGTGGGTGCCGGCGGTCCGGCTGCCCTGGCCGCTCTGGTCGCTCTGGTCGTCCGGGCCGGCCTGGTCGCCGCCGGCGAGCTCCGCGAGCTTGGTGCCGTCGCCGCCCTGGGCGGCCTTCAACGCCTCGGAGAGGTCCGCCCATTGGTCCTCGGGCGTGTACATCGACATGGTGATCACGGTGTGCAGGGTGCGGAGGTCGACGTGGTCGGCCGTGCCGGGGACGGGCAGCGGCTGCTTGGCGGCCTTCTCGTACAGGTCGTCGACGAGTCGGCGGATCCCGTCGGGGGTGGCCGCGGGGCAGGCCTCCTTGGCCACTTCGGCGCAGTGCTGGGCGTAGTCGTCCACGGCACTGCGGAAGGCCGCCGACTGTTCCACCGAGCGCTGGTACCAGTCCTTGGCCGGGTCGATGGCACCGTCGAGGACGAGGGCGCGCACGCGGCGGGGGAAGAGTTCGGCGTAGGAGGTGCCCAGGCTGGTCCCGTAGGAGAAGCCGAGGAACGAGAGCTTCTCGTCGCCGAGTACGGCCCGCAGGACGTCCATGTCGCGGGCGGCGTCCGGGGTTCCGACGTGCGGCAGGATGGCACCGCTGCGCGCCTTGCAGGCCTGGGCGGTGCGGTCGGCGTCGGCGAGTGCGGCCTTGCGCTCCTCGTCGGTGCGGGGGTAGAGCCCGCCGGTGGCCTCCCCGCCGGCACCGTCGGGCTTGTCCCCGGTGCCGGGGGCGGCGTCGTCGCCGGTGCAGTCGACGGCCGGGGTGCTGCCGCCGACCCCGCGCGGGTCGAAGCCCACGATGTCGAACCGGGCGCGGACGCGGGCGCCGAACGAGTCCACGGTGCCGCCCTCCAGCATGGCCACCCCGGATCCGCCCGGACCGCCCGGGTTGACGAGGAGGGAGCCGATCCGCGCGCCGGGGTCCTTGGCGCGGGCCCGGGCCAGCGGGAGGACGAAGGTCCTGCCGTCCTCGGGGTGGGCGTAGTCCATCGGCACGGTCAGGGTGGCGCATTCCAGGTCGCCGCAGGCGTTCCAGGTCGGCTTCTGCCCGTAGAAGGTGCCGAGCGCGCGGGGCACGGGACCCTGGCTCCCGCTCGGAGCGGCTCCGGCCGGCCCGTCGGGGCCGCACCCGGTGAGGGCGGCACCGCCGAGGACGGCGAGGGCGAGGACGAGCACGGCGTGCCTGCGGGGGGTGGTGAACGTCATGGGGTGGCTCCCGGGGTCGGCGTTGCCGCCACCCTGCCCCGGGCTGCCTGAAGTTTTAGTGAGGATCCCGCCGACCCAGCGGCCCCGGGGGCCGGGAGCCGGCGCCCAGGCGGAGGGTGAAGCGGGCGCCCCCGGTGGGGCTGGTCCCGACGGTGAGGCTCCCGTCGTGGGCGTGGGCGACCCAGGAGGTGATGGACAGGCCGAGCCCCGAGGAGCCGGAGCCGCTGCGGAAGCGCTCGAAGAGCGAGCCGGCCAGCTCCGGCGGCACGCCCGGACCGCTGTCGTCCACCGTGACCACGCCGTCGCCGGTCACGCGGAGGTGGATGTCGGCGGGCGCGCCCGGGGCGTGGCCGTAGGCGAGGGCGTTGCCGAGCAGGTTGGCGACGGCTCGGCGCAGCAGGTCCGGGTCGGCGGTGACGACGGCCGGTTCGGTGCGGACGGTGACGCGGTGCCCGCCGGTGTCGGTGTCGTCGACGACCGCCTCGACGAGCTGGTCGAGCCGCAGGGGCTCGCGCACGGGCGCGCTGATGCCCGCCACGAGCCTGGCCCGGGTGAGCAGCCCGTCGACGAGGTCGCCCATCCGGGCCGCCAGGCGTTCCGTGCGCTGCAGCGCACTGGTGCGGACGGTGTCCTGCGGCTGGGCGTCGCCGGGCCGGGCGGGCTCCCGCAGGCCGGGCTCCCGCAGGGCGGTTTCCCGCAGACCGGTTTCCCGCAGGGCGGTGGCGGCGAGGGCGCGCAGCGTGGCGGCCGGGGTGCGCAGGTCGTGGGCGGCGTCGGCGAGGAACTGCTCCTGGAGCCGGAGCGTGGCGAGCGCGGGGCGGATGGCGCGGCCGGCCAGCAGGTGCCCGGCCACCGCGGACAGGGACACCAGCACCAGGCTGCCGGTGATCAGCAGGACGCGCAGCTGGTGCTGCGCCGGGTCGGTGGCGGTGCTGGCGGCCACCACCACGGCGCCGCCGGGGGTTTCACCGTCCGGCCCGGGGAAGGGCCGGACGAGCAGCCGGACCGGTCGGCCGTCCTGGGCCCGGCGTTCCTCCTCGACCGTGGCGTTCGTCGTGGCCGCGCGGACGGCGAGGTCGTGGATGTCGGCGTCGGTGGCGCGTATGCAGGGGGTCCGCGGGGCGTGCACCACCGTGTAGCGGCCCGAGGTCCGTTCCAGGACCGTCAGTTGGGGGCAGTTGGTGTCCGTGGTGTCCAGCAGGTCGTGGACGAAGAGCTGGTCCTGTTCGTCGTAGCCGAGCTGGGTGACGGCCGTGCTGCCGAGCATCCGCAGTTCGGTGTCGAGCTGGCGGCTGCGCGCGGTGGTGTCGCTGTGGACGGCGAAGGCGGTCAGTCCGACCAGGCCGACGGCGCTGGTCAGGGTGAACAGGGCGGTCAACCGGAGCCGGAGGCGGCGGATCCGGGCCTCGGCGGTCAGCACCCGGTGCCGCCGCCGGTGGCCAGGCGGTACCCGAGGCCGCGGACGGTGACGATCGGGGACGGGTCCCCCAGTTTGCGGCGCAGCTGGGAGACCAGGACCTCGACGACGTTGGAGTTCGGCTCGGCCATCTCGTCCCAGCACTTCTCGATGAGTTCGGCGCGGGAGACGGCCTGGTCCGCGCGGGCGGCCAGCACTTCGAGGACGGCGAACTCCTTGCCGGTCAGGACCAGCAGGACACCGGCGCGGCGGACCTGGCGGCGGGCCATGTCGATCTCCAGGTCGCCGGCGTGCTGGACGGGCGGGCGGACCGTCCCGCTGCGGCGGCAGAGACTGTGCACCCGGGCCACCAGCTCGGCGATGGCGAAAGGTTTCACCAGATAGTCGTCGCCGCCCCCGGCGAAGCCGTCCACCCGGTCGGCGACGGTGTCGCGGGCGGTCAGGAAGAGCACGGGGACGGTGCGCCCGTCGCGCCGCAGCCGCCGGACGTAGTCGACGGCGTCCCCGGCGGGCAGCATCCGGTCGAACACCGCGCAGTCGTAGTCCGTGACGAACAGGGCCTCGTCCGCGGCCGGCAGGTCCGCCGCCTCGTCGACGGCCAGCCCGCCGCCGCGCAGCGCCGCGGCCACGGCGAAGCGCAGGTCCTCGTCGTCCTCGACCACCAGTACTCGCACCGGCGCACTATAGCCCGAGGCCGGAGGGCGTCTGCCCCCGGTGGACGGCGGCGAGGCCCCTGCCCCCGCCCCGCCCCCGCCACAGATCAGCGCCGACGATGCGACGACCCACCGGTCGGGTGCGGGCGCAGAGTCCGCAACCGCCGACCGCCGCCGGTGCGCCACTGCGCCCCCGGCAAAGCGCCGGACGGCGTTGACGCCCGGTGCCGGCGGGGCGGAGCGTGAAGCCTGGCACGTGCCACCCCGTCCGTCCTCACGGAAGAGGAACCGCCATGCGTCGAAGAACCTCCGCCCTGGCCGTCTGCGCCACCGTCCTCGCCCTGCTCCTCGGGTGCGCCGGTACCGCCGGCGCCGCCCCGCTCGCGCACCCCGCCCCGGCCGCCGCGCACCCCGCCCCCGCCGCCACCCCGGCCTTCGGGACCCAGACGCGGATCCCGCTGTACAACCCCGTCCCGGCCGGCTGGGCAGTGATCAGCCAGAACGCCGCGAACCACGACAAGCTCATCGAGTACCTCGGCGGGGCCCCCTTCGGAGCCAGGGTCGCCCTGCTCGCCAACCAGGGCCTGCCGGCCGGCTGGGTGCTCGTCGGCGGCCTGCTCGACGGACAGACCGCGGTGGTGAGCTACCTCGGCGGCGCCCCGCACGGCACGACGGCCATGGCCTACGTGGTGATCCTGGAGCCGGGCGGCCGGATCATCGGCTACTCCGTCCCGGCCGGCTGGCGGGTCACGTCCACCGTCACCCGCAGCGACGGCACGTACCAGGTCCTCCTCTTCCCCTGAGCCGGGCCCGCACGGCCGACCCCTCGCCAACTCCCGCCGTGCCACCACCCGGTCGCCCGCCCCGCGGGCGACCGGGCCCCTCCGTCAGGGCCTCGGGCGGAGGGCGCTCCCGCTGGCGCGGCCGACGGTGACGCGTCTCCGACGATGGAAACTCAGATCCCGTCCCGGCCCGGCCGCGGGTAGCCGATCTCGGCGATGTCCTCGGCCAGGTCCGCGAGGGTGACCTCCCCGTTCAGCGATGACACGAGCTTCTGGCTCAGCGGTCGCAGGGCATACACGTCGCGCACCGCGTCCAGGTCCACGGGAACCTCGTAGTAGTCCTCGGCGAAGCGTTGGAACGCCTCCGGCGAACGGTCGACCAGGAGCTCGAACAGACCCGCTGCCCCGTCGGGGTCGGAACACCCGGAGGGAAAGTCGATCACGCCGTGCCGCCACCGGTCATCCGTTGCCTCCCGCCACAGGCAGGCCGTCACGACGGGGACGTCGTCCTCGTCGGTGAACGCCGGCTCCTCGACGAACGGCTTGAAGACCTCCGGGACCTCGTCGACCACTCCCGGCCAGGGCTCACCATCGTTGCGGTAGGGGCTCATCGGCGCTTCGTGGTCGAAACCGCGGATATAGGCCCCGGCCGCCGAGAACACGATGGAGTACTCGTCGCCCGACCCGTTGCGCATCGACGACATCTCCTCGCCGTCGGCCCAGCCGGCGTTGAAGGAGTGGTACCGGCCCTCCCAGTCCGGGCTCAAGATCGCGTCGAGCATCGCCAGTGAGCGGCACAGGTTCCGCAGGTCAGCGATGGAGGGGAGTTGGCGAGCTACGTCATGGACAGTCACGTGCTCATCCAACCGGATGCCCCTGACATCCAGAACCTCTGCGGTTCCACGGCTGAGTTCCAGCTGTGAGCCCGACGTTCAGCCTTCGCCGTCCCCGTAGCGGAACGGTTCGATCGTCCAGGGCAGGCCGGGCCCGTTCCGGTAGGCCGCGAAGCCGGGCGGCAGGGTCGCGGTCTCGGAGATGGAGGCATCCCCCTCCACCAGGCAGGCGAGGCAGTACAGCCCGCTGGCGTCCGGGAGGTTCGGATCGTTGACACCGTCCCCGATCAGCCAGTCGCCGTCGCTGTCGTGGACGACCACGAGCGCCGGCAGGCGTCCTTCCCCGACGGTCCGTTGGACCACGGCGCCGAGATCGGGCGGAAACCGCCCGTCGGGGAACGGAAACGGCGCCTGTCGGACCACTGGGTGGGAGGTGTTGTGCATGGCGTCAGTATGGCGATACTTCGAAACGGGATATCGCGCGGGTGACCGGAGAAGCGACGTCAGCGGGCGATCGAGATCGCGAAGGGTGTGAATCCGCTGGAGCGGATGACGTGCGGGACGAAGAGGATCGCGGCCTCGGTGGCGCGGGCGGTCCGGATTCCGCCGAGGTCGGTGATCCATTCCTTCCGCCAGCCGAGGTCGGTGAGCAGGTCGCCGACGGTCTGCTTGGCCTGCGGGTCCTCGCCGGAGAGGAACGCGGTCGGGGGCCGGGTGAGTGTGGCCGGCGCGGTCATCACCGGGAAGAGCATGGTGTTGAGGGTCTTGACGACGCGCGTTTCGGGGAGTGCTTCCTGGAGTTGCTCGGCGAGGCTCGATCCGGGGTAGAGCAGGTCGGCGGGCAGTCCGTCCGGCCCGTCGGTGGTGGCGTTGGAGACGTCGACGAGGATCGTGCCGCGCAGTTCCTCGCGCAGGGCGATGAGCCGGTCCAGCGAGCCGGCGCCCGGGGTGGCGTTGATGACGATCCCGGCTGTCCGGGCGGCTTCGGCGGCGGCGCCCGGCGTGCGGTCTGCTACGGCCACCTGGTGCCCGGCCCGGGTGAGGGCGGCGGCGAGGTTGCCGCCGACGCGGCCGGTTCCGAGAACGGCGATCGTGGTCATGATGATGTGGTCCTTCCGTGTGTGCGGTAGTGGTGCGGGTCAGCGGGAGAGCGTGGCGACGGCCTCGGCGTGGATGCCGGGCGCGGCGGCCAGGAAGCTCCCGCTCTGCGGGGTCCAGGGGCGGCCCTCGGCGTCGGAGATCCGTCCACCGGCCTCGGTGACGAGCAGTGCCCCGGGCAGCAGGTCTGCGCGGGCGCCGGCGAACTGCCAGAAGGCGTCGATGCGGCCGGCGGCCACGTTCGCCAGGTGCAGGGTCGCGGGCACGGCGGTGCGGACGACGAGCGCGTCGAAGAGCATCGCGGTGATCGAGGAGCCGACGCGTCGTACGACCGTCTCGTCCTCGTCCGGCCGGGCCTGGCTGGTGGCCACGATGCCCAGGCCGAGGTCCGCGGTGGGGGAGACGTGGAGCGGCCGTCCGTCGAGGTGGGCTCCCGCGCCGGTGAGCGCGGTGTAGGTCTCGCCGGTCAGCGGCAGGTGGACCACGGTGAGCACCGGCCGGTTGTCGCGGACGAGGGTGGCGGTCACCGCCCACTCCGGCAGGGCGTGCAGGTGGTTGACGTTGCCTTCGGCCGGATCCACGACCCACCACTCGCCGGGCGGCAGGGCCCCGCCGTCCAGCTCGTCCTCCACCCAGCCGGCGTCCGGGCGCAGGTGCGTGAGCCGGGGGCGCAGGATGGCGAGGGCCGTGTCGTCGTTGGCGGCGAGCGCGTGCATCAGCTCTTCGCGGGTCCGGTGGTGGACCACCTCGCCGAAGCGCTCGCGCAGCGCCGAACCCGCCTCGCGTACGGCGTTCGCGGTGCGGGCGAGCAGGTCGGCGTCCGAGGAGGCGACGTCGGTGGTCCGAGGCGTTTCGGGCATGGTGGTACTCCTGTCTGAGGGGGGGTGTCGAGGCCGGTCGAGAGCCGCTCGACAACCGGTCGAGGGCCGGTCGAGGGCCGAACTGCGCTTTGCTTCCTGCGCTTTCGCCTCAACGGTAGACAGCCCGGTGATTGACTTCAAATGCATGTCAAGCACGTCTAGAGTGACTCGCATGCAATTGGATCTGAACCTGCTCGCCGCGCTCGACGCGCTGCTGGAGGAGGGCAGTGTGGCCGGGGCGGCGGCGCGCCTGCATGTCACCGCCCCCGCGATGAGTCGGAGTCTGGGCCGGATCCGGCGCACGACCGGGGACCAGATCCTGGTGCGCACCGGCCGCACGATGACCCCGACGCCGTACGCGATCGCGGTGCGGGCTCAGGTGCACGAGCTGCTGCACCAGGTTCAGGGCGTGCTGGCACCGAGCCGTGAACTCGATCTGGCAACGCTGGAGCGCACCTTCACGCTCCGCTGGCACGACTCCCTGGTCGCCCTGAGCGGCCCCGCACTGCTCGCGGCCGTGCGCGAAGAGGCGCCGGGCGTGCGCTTGCGCTTCGTCGCGGAATCGAGCGTCGACACCCCGGAGTTGCGGCGCGGCGAGGTCGACCTGGAGGCGAACGCCAACCGGCCGAGCGCACCGGACGTCCGCGCCGAGAACGTGGGCGAGTCCCGTCTCGTCGTCGTGGTGAGGCGGGGGCACCCCCTCACCCGTGGCGGGACCGTCACCGCGGAGCGGTACGCCGCCGCCGAGCACGTCACCGTCTCGCGACGCGGAAACCTCGGCAACGCCCTCGACGACGCCCTCGCCGGGCTCGGCCTCACCCGCCGCGTGGTGGCGACCGCGCCCACGGAGGCGGCCGCGGTGGGGTTCGCGCGCGGCTCCGATCTCGTGATCACCGTTCCCGAGGCCACCACCCGGTCCGCGGTCGCCGACCTCGGCCTGGTCGTGCTCCCCCTCCCGCTCGAACTGCCCTCGGCGACGGTGTACTTGTCGTGGCATCAGCGCTACGACACCGACCAGGCCCACGCCTGGCTGCGCGGTCTGGCGCGAACCGCGCTGGCCACGGGCGGGGCGTCGTCGTAGTCGGCGCCGCCCGGCCGCCCCACCGTACGGTGCTTCAGGAGGCCGTCGCGGGGACGAGGTGGTCGAGCCCCTGCGCGCTGCCCGTCGCGGCCTCGATCGAGCGCGGCAGCATGACGTTCTCGTAGGCGCGGACGGCGTCGTCGACGCCGGACTCGGCCACGAGGGCGTGGGCGAGGTCGGCGCCGTCGAGCATGGCGAGGTTGGCGCCCAGCCCGACGGGTGGCATCAGGTGCGCGGCGTCGCCGAGCAGTGTGACGCCGGGGACGTGCTCCCAGGTGTGCGCGGCGGGCAGGACGAACAGGGACCGGTGGACGAACCCGCGGTCGCCGTTGCGCAGGAGGTAGCGCAGGCTCTCGTCCCAGTCGTCGAACAGCCTCAACAGATGTTCCTGCACGGCCCGTTGGTCGCCGAGGTCGACACCGGCGGCCTCGTGCCAGTCCTCGGGCGCGCGGAGCGCGATGTAGGCGCGGATGTGGCCGTTGCTGTTGCGCTGGGCGACCAGGGACCTGCCGGCGCCCTTCGCCAGCATCGACCCGTTGCCGACCAGCTGCGCGAGGTCGGGATGGCGGGTGTCGCAGTCGTCGAATCCGGCCTCGACGAAGGTGACGCCGGTGTAGGCGGGTACGGCGGGTGACAGGGCCGGGCGCACCCGGGACCAGGCGCCGTCGGCACCGACCACCAGGTCGAAGTCCTCGGCGGTGCCGTCGCCGTAGTGCAGCCGGCAGGTGCCGTCCGCCAGCGGGGTGACGCCGGTGACGGCACGGTCCCACCGCACCGTGCCCTCGGTGAGCGAGTCCAGGAGCAGACCGCGCAGCTGGCCTCGGTCGATCTCCGGTCGGCCGCCGTCGGCGGAGGGCCCCTGCTGTGCCAGGAGGGCGGCGGTGGCGAAGTCGAGCACGCGCCACTCGTCTCCTTCGGGGCGGGCGAGGGCGTGGAACCGGTCGAGGAGCCCCGCCGCACCGAGCGCGGCCTGCCCGGTGCCGGGATGCATGTCGAGGGAGCCGCCCTGCGGGCGGGAAGCGGCGGATGCCTCGCGTTCGAGGACGGTGACGGAGCGGCCGTGCTGCTGGAGGACTCGGGCGCAGGTGAGGCCGCCGAGGCCGGCGCCGACGATGGCGATGCGGGGATCACGGGCAGAGTGCATGGAAGTGCCCCTCGGGAGGTGGGTCGGTCGCCGGGTGGCCCGGCGCATCACCAAGAAACCACACTCGCTCAATAAGTGCAATGACTACACTTTTGCAGCGAATGCACTTCGAGGTACGGTGGGCGGGTGACCGAACCGACCGGGCGCCGCGAGCGCAAGAAGGCCCAGACCCGCCAGTCCCTGGCCGACGCCGCACTCGAACTCTTCCTCGAACGCGGCTACGACCAGGTCGGCGTCAAGGACGTCGCCGACCACGCCGACGTCTCGGTGACCACCCTGTTCAAACACTTCTCCGGCAAGGAAGCCCTGGTCTTCGACCAGGACGACGAACTGGAGGCAGAACTCGTCGCCGCCGTGCGCGACCGCGCCCCCGGCATGTCGATCCCCCGGGCCCTCCGCGAGCACATGCTGCGGAAGCAGACCCAGCTCGCCGTCCACGCCACCGACCCGCGGTTCGCCGACTTCACGCGCCTGGTGCAGGAGACCCCCGCGCTGTGCGACTACGCCCAGCGCATGTGGACGCGCCACGAAGCGGCCCTGGCCAGGGCCGTCGCCGAGGCGGTGGGCGCGCCCGAGGACGACGTCAGCTGCGCCGCCCTGGCCCGCTTCGCCCTGGAGGCCCGCAGCCTCGTCCTGCGGCACGCCGACCCGCGCCGAGCCGCCGACGAGGCCTTCGCGCTGCTCGAACACGGCTGGGCGGCCGCCTACCCGGGCGCCTGACCGGGGTGCGTGGCTGGATGCGGACCCGGGCCGCTCGCTCGGCCGGTGGGGCAACCGGGCGGCGGGTGCGCTCGGTCGGTGCTCCGGGCCGGGCCGGGCCGCGGTCAGCTGTCCGCCCGCGGGTCCGCACCGCGGTCGCGGTGGCTGGTGTCGCAGAACGGTTAGCGGCGGCTGCGGCGGCAGGTGCACAGGGCCGTGACCGGACGGTCTGCCCGGATGCTCCGACCGTCGGGGAGCGGTGGCGGCCGGGTCCGCCAGCGAGGACTGCACGATCAGCAGCACGCCGCCCGGGGCGAGCAGCGGTGGTGCCTGGCGGCAGATGCGCTCCAGCAGGAGCCGCCCGGTGGGCCCGGCGTCCCAGGCCCGCGCGATGCCGTGCCGGGGCGCGTGGGCCGCAGCCGCGGGGACGTAGGGCGGGTTGGTGGAGAGCACCCGGGAGGCCGGCGCCACCTGGGCCGACCTCGCCCACCCGATGGGCGTGGCCAGCCGACAGGCCGCTGAGAACCGCTACCTGCGCCTCAAGCCCGCCACCGCCGACGCTTCGCGGTCCGGTACCGGCGCGAAACGGGTCAAGGCCGTCCGCGACCGGCGGGCCGCCGACCGATCGGTCACCGTCCGGGCCCGCGACCACGCCGCCGAGCTGCGGATCCTCGCCGCCCGGATCACCATGGCCGCACTCGCTCCCCGTGCCCGTCCCGCCCAGGCCGCCCTGACCGCCGCCCTCGGCGCCACCGACCTGATAGAGCCCCTCGCCGCCGTCCGCCCCCACCTCGGCGCCGACCACCGTGACCTCGCCACTCGCCTCGACGCCCTCACCCACCACACCACCCAGCTCCGCGATGACAGCGACCGACGCCGCGCCTGCCCCTGTCGCCGCCGCCGAAAGGCGCTGGCAGGACCTCCTGGACCGGATCCACGACCTCGAAGCACGCGTGGCCACCACCACGAGCACCGTCAACGCCGCCCTCGACCACCACCTCGCCCGCCTCGACGCCCTGCGTCACCACCTCACCCACCCCGACTGGCCACCGTTCACGGAAGTCCGGGACCCAACCGATGCGGCACCGCTGCAACTCGTCCGGGCGACTGCTCCGGCCGATTCTGCGGAAGAGGCCGCGTTGTGCGAGCCCGCCGGATCCAAGAGCGACGGAGCGGACGATGAAGTTGCACGATGAACTGCCGGTCGACCACCGGCTGTCCCAGGTCTACCGGGTCGGGGCCGGTCTCTGCGGCGCGGCCCTGTTGGTGTTCGGGTGTCTCGGCTTTGCCGACGGGCTGTCCTTCTTCAGCACCTCGGGGGAGACGATCGCCGGTCTGTCCAGCAACGGGCTGCTCAGCCTCGTCTCGGTGGTCACGGCCGCCGTCCTCGTCGGCGGAGCGGCGATCGGCGGAAACACCGCTTCCACGATCAACATCACCGTGGGCACGCTGTTCGTCCTCAGTGGTTTCGTGAACCTGGCGGTGCTGGACTCGTCGGCCAACGTCCTGGCCTTCCGGATCCAGAACGTGCTGTTCAGCTTCGTGATGGGGCTGGTGATCGCCACCTTCGGCATGTACGGGCGGGTGAGCGCAAAGCTGCCGCTCGACAACCCCTACTGGCGCCACCGCCACCCCCGATCGGCCGGTCGCAACGGCTCCGAGGGACTGTCCGACGGGCCGGGGCGACCCGCCCTGCCGGGGCGTCCGGCGTGAGCACGCCGTGCCCGCACTGAACGTTCGGCGATCGTCCGGGCCGTTCCCCGACTCCGCGGGGAACGGCCCGGATCAGGACGGTACTGCCACCGCGCCGCTTCCTCGTCCTCTTGCCCCGGTCGGGTCCAGCGGGCGGGCCCGACCGGCCGGACCTGCGCCGACCGGCACGACCCGTGCCGGCCCTCCCCGCGCGCCGTCTCAGGTGTCGTCTCCCCGGCTCCCGACGGTCCGGGCCCGCCGCGAGGAAGCCGGGCGGCACGTGGTGAGGTAGGCGTCCGCCAGGGATGCCGCCATGGCGTCGATGCCGAACCTCTCGCGCACCGTGGCCGACCCGGCTGCCGCCATCGCGGCGAGCCCGGGTGCAGGAGTGAGGACGAGCGAGCGCAGGCCCTCGGCGAGCGTCGCCACGGATTCGGTGGCCAGGAGGCGTCCGTTGACGCCGTCGCGCAGGTAGTGGGAGGCGCCGCCGCGCTGGGGAGCGGCCACCGGGAGGCCGGCTTCCATGGCTTCCAGCACAGCGAGCCCGAACTCCTCCTTGGCGCTGGGGCACACGTAGAGCGCGGAACCCGGTCCGGTCTGTGCCAGCGCCCTCTCCAGGAGGCGGACGTGCCGGTTGCGCAGAGCGGGCCACAGGGCTGCTCGCCTGCGGGCGACCGGGTTCGTGGCCAGGAGTTCGGTGACCCTGGGGCGCACCGCCGCTTCGATGTCGGTCGGGGCCGTGGGTGACCCGCCGACCAGCAGCAGGGTCGTGCGGTGGTGCAGGCCTGCGAGCAGCCAGGCCTGGACCAGCTGTTCCTGCTGCTTGACGGGGTGAAGGCGTCCCACACACAGCAGCACCGGCAGGTGGCGGTCGGTGGCGTCCAGGCTTTCGACGCTGCCACCGCAGCCGAACAGTCGCGCCAGCATCCTGCGGCCGGTCGCGGCGTCGTCAGGAGCGGGTCGGAAGGGGGCGATGCCCTCGGGCTGGAGATGGACCGACCGCTTCTCCAACTGCGGGAAGTGTTCGAGGAGTTCCTGCGTCCCGTGCCGCCCGGGCATGGCGACCAGCAGGTCCGCGCGGTCCACGAGGCGGTCGGCGACGAAGATGCGGTGCATGTCCAGGCGCAGCGCGTGGCTCGCGCCGGTGGTCTGCTCCGGGGGCAGACCGGCATGCCGTTCGTCCATCGTGCGGTGAGGATCGGGGGTGACCGTGAACGCGAGCTTCGCGCCGAAGCGGCGGGTGGCCTGGGCGACGGCCAGTGAGGCGTCGTCGGCGAACCTGACATGCGTGATGTCCGGTCGTGCTCCGGGGAGTTCGAAGGCGCGCCGCGCCCACCAGGCCAGAGCGGGCTGATGGGTAGCGGCGTTCTGGGGGTCCAGTACCTCTGCCGAGTCCACGGGCAGGCGTACCAGCAGGTGCGCCTTGCTGAATCGGCCCACCAGTTCGGCGCGTCGGGTGTCGTCGGGCTGGGCGGCGGTCAGAGTGAGGACGCGTGCAGTGCGGGCATGGGCCGACAGGGCTTCGGCCAGTGCGGTCAGGAGCACGCTCATGCCTCCGCTGAGCCCGGCTCCGGGTTCCTCCAGGCGGCCCAGAAGCATCGACTGCGCGACCACCGGGGAGGCGGTGAACGGCTCGGTCAGCGGGCCGAAGGCCGTCCTGAACCGCTGCCCCGCCGACGCCCCGGGCAGGACCCGTTCCCAGCACCCGGCAAGGAGCAACTGCTCGTAGGCATCCCGTGCCTCAGCGGGATGCGGCGGCAGCCCGAGGCCGCCACCGGCCACGCCCGACAGGTAGCGCCAGAGCGCGTGCCTCAGGGTCCGCCCCATCGGACGCAGTTCGACGGCCTCTCGGGCGGAGAGGGGCCTGAGGGCGTTGGCGTCCGCCACATCGAGCAGGAAGGCTGCTTCGGCGGGGCCGGGTGCCGAGAGCAGCCGTCGGCGGATCTCGGCAGTCGCGTTCAGCCCACCGTCGGGCCCGCAGCTGTGTTCCCACGCCTCGCCCAGAGCGATTCGTTCCCGCGGTTCCAGGTCCGGGGATGAGCCCGCAGCGGCCAGCACCCAGGCCGGCATCGCGCGTTCGCTCCGGGCGAGCTGCCGCAGACGCGCGGCGCGGCGGTCGGTGCGCGGCAGGAGCGAGTCGGGGTGGGCGCAGGCGCCGCCGTACTCGGCCCGTGCCAGCCGTCCGAGCAGGTCACCACCGGTGCGGGCTCGCACGTCCTGGGCCCAGTGGAATCTGCGCCACGCGCCGAGGGCCCCGGCGCCAGCGGCACCGGTCGGCGACCCTGCTGCGGCCGGAACCAGCGTGACGTGGTGTGTCATCGGTCTTCCTCCCGTGCCACCGAACGGTCACCTGCCCCTTCGGAGACGAGTGCCGAAACGGATTGGACCCGGCGCTCGCGCACGGATCCGGGCCCCTGCACCGCGCGGGCCCGGTAGCGGCAACCGACGTCCGGCCGTGGCTACCCTGGAGGCCTGGCACGATCGGAACCCGCACGCGATCCGAAGCCCTGACGGAGGACAGCATGGCCCGCGTCGCCGTGATCAGCCCGCCCTTCCACTCCCACGCCAGGCCCCTTGCCGTGCTCGGCGCCGCACTGGCCAACCACGGCGCACGCGTCGACTTCGCCTGCACCCGTGCCTTCGAGGACCTCGCGACCCGAAGCGGCCTCGGGTTCACCGAACTCGCCGTCACCCGCAACGCCAACCACGGCATCGCCGAAACCACCCACCAGGACCACGCCGAGACCCGGCGCCTGCGTGAATTCCTGAACGCGACGTTCCTCGGGCCGACGGCGACCCTCCTCACCCAGGCACGCCACCGCGGCGACGACATGCTCGCCGAACCCGAACGCGTCCTGCGCGACCTCGCGGCCCTCGACGCACAGCTGCGCCCTGACTGGTACCTCGTCGACCAGCTCTCCTACTCCGCGACCCTCGCCCTGCACTGCCTCGGCCTGCCCTACGCCACCTTCTGCCCCGGCCACCCCAGCTACCTCCCGGCCGCCCCGGACGCCTACTTCGGCCTGCCCTACGCGTGGCCCGACACCCTCCAGCCCGCCCCAGCGGATCTCGACCGGCTGCGCGCCGCGGTTGCCGCCAACGACGCCGCTTTCACCGCGGCGTTCAGGGCGATCGCCCGCCGCCACGCTCCCGGCAGGCCCGAACCCGGCCGGGCCTTCGCCCTGTGCTCACCGCACGCGGTCGTCTTCAACTACCCCTGTCTGCCCTGGCTCCCCCCGGCCCCGAGCGGGCCCAAGGCCCTGTACGCAGGTCACCTGCTGCCCCACAGCGGCACCGCAGCAGTGGACATGACCTGGCAGGCCGTGCTCGCACGCCTGACAGCAGGCCGGCGCTCCGTGGTGCTGGTGGCGCTGGGCACCTTCCTGTCGGCCCGCCACGACGTCCTGGCGAACGTCACCTCCGGGATCCTCCGCCACACGCCCGCCTCCGTGATCGTGGCCGCCGGCAACCGCGTCTCCGACGTCACGAATCACCCGTTGCTGCGCGAGGCCGCCCCCGAGCGGCTTCACGTGGCCCAGGTCATCCCGCAGCAGGAACTGCTCCCACACGCGGCCGCCATGGTCCACCACGGAGGAAACAACTCCTTCACCGAATCGCTGTACGCCGGTGTCCCCGCACTTGTCCTGCCCTTCTCCAGCGACCAGTTCGCCATCGCCCACGACGCCGAGCGCGCCGACGTCGGCCGCTGTCTCGACCCCAACACCCTCTCCCCGGAATCCGCCGGCTCCGCAGTCGCGGACCTCCTCGCCGGAGCGGCGAACGGAGCGGCCGGACTCAGCAAGCGCATCCGACCCCGCGGCCCCGACTGGGCGGCGGCCGCTCTCCTGACGCAGATGCCCGGCAGTCTCTGAACACACGGCGTGGGCAGCTCGGACGGGCAGAACGAGTGGCGATCGGCTGCGAGCCCCGGAACCGTTCTCCGGAGGGCCATCCGAGAACGCGTCCGCGACGAAGAAGGGGGGAAGGCCGGCCGGTGCGGCGGGCCTCGTCGAGGGAGAGCCGATGATCACCGTGGAGCGCACCATGCTCGTCGAGCGGCCGGCCGGGGAGGTCCTGCGGTACCTGGCAGACTTCGGCAACACGCCGCAGTGGGACCCGGGCACCGAGAGCTGTGTACGCCTCGGTCACGGTCCGGTGGCGGAAGGGTCGCGCTGGCGCAACACCTCGCGGTTCAGGGGACGGCGCACCGAACTCGAGTACCGCCTGGAGCGCTTCGGTCCCGATCGGCTGCTGTTCGTGGGGCGGAACCGGACCGTCACAGCCACGGACGACATCTCGGTGCGGGCGTCGGGCAGCCACGCGCTGGTGGTATACCGCGCGCAGCTGCGGTTCAACGGCCTGGCGCGCCTCGCGGCGCCGTTCCTGCGGGCCGAGTTCGAGCGCCTCGCGGACGCGGTGGCGCTCCGGTTGCCGGCGGTGCTGGCGGCGGCGTGACCTTCGGCGGAGCGATCGGTGGTGCGGTGGGGCGCCCGGGTGTGTCGCCGTTGGTGAGGAAGGGCTCCTGCACGTCGGCGTGCATCCCGGACGGTGCGCACTGCAGGGCCGTCCTGGGGCGCATCGAGTCGGAACGCGCCCCAGGACGGGGTTCACGAGGGGTTCCGGCGGACCTGCGAGCCTGAGGATCCGGGGCGGCCGGGCCACCAGAAGCGGCGTCCCGTGAGCAGGACCAGGGCCGGGACGAGGACGGTGCGCACCAGGAGGGTGTCGAGGAGGACGCCGATGCCGACGATGACGCCGATCTGGGTGAGGGTGATCAGGGGCAGGACGCCGAGGACGGCGAACACGGCGGCGAGCAGGATGCCGGCGCTGGTGATGACGCCGCCGGTGGAGGCGAGGGCTCGCAGGACGGCGCGTCGGGTGTCGTGGCCGGCGACGGTGTCCTCGCGGGTGCGGGCGATGAGGAAGATGTTGTAGTCGACGCCGAGGGCGACGAGGAAGAGGAAGGACAGCAGGGGGACGTTGGTGTCCAGGGCCGGGAAGTCGTAGACGGTGCGGAAGATGGTCCAGCTCGCGCCGAGGGCGGCGAAGTAGGAGGCGATGACGGTGGTGACCAGCAGCAGCGGGGCGACCAGCGCGCGGAGGAGGGCGATGAGCACGATCAGGACGATCGCGAGGACGAGGGGGACGACGATGCGGGTGTCGTGGGCGTTGGCCTGTGCGGTGTCGTAGGCCTCGGCGGTGGGGCCGCCGACCAGGGCTTGGGCACCGGGCACGTCGGCGACGGCGTGGCGTAGCCGCCTGATGGTGTGGTCGGAGGCCGCGGTGCCCGGGGCGGCGTCGAGGACGATGTCGGCGCGTGCCCAGCTCCCGGTCCGGTCGGTCGGGGTCACGGAGGACACACCGGGCACCTGCCGGGCCGCGGCGGTGGTCCGGTCGGCCGCTGCGGTGGCGGACAGGAGGGTCAGGGGCTCGGCGGCGCCGGCGGGCTGGACGGCTGCCAGGGTGCGTTGCCCGAGGACGGATTCGGGGGCCTCGCGGAAGGAGTCGGCTCGGGCCAGGCCGGTGGTGATGCCGAGCGCTCCGGAAGCGAGGAGCAGCAGGACCGCAGTGCCGGCGAGGGCGACTCGGGCCGGACGTCGGGCGACGGAAGCACCCATGCGCGCCCAGAGGCCGCGGCGGTCGGCGGTGACCGGGGCACCGACCTGGGGGACGAGGGGCCAGAAGAGGCGGCGTCCGGGCAGGACGAGGGCGGCGGGCAGGACGATCAGGCCGAAGAGCATCGCGGTGAGGATGCCGACGGCGCCGGCGAAGCCGAGGCCGCGGTTGCCGGTGAGTTCGGCGGCCAGCAGGGTGAGCAGGCTGAGGACGACGGTGGTCCCGCTGGCCAGGACCGCCGGGGCGGTGCCGCGCCAGGCGCGGGCCATCGCGGTGAACCGGTCGTCGGTGAGGTGGAGTTCGTCGCGGTAGCGGGAGACGAGCAGCAGGGCGTAGTCGGTGCCGGCGCCGAACACCAGGACGGACAGGATTCCGGCGGTGGACGCGTCGACCTGGACGCCGGCGTGCGGGGCGAGGACGCCGATGAGGATGCCGGCCGTGCGGTCCCCGGCGCCGACGACGAGCAGCGGGACGAGCCACAGGATCGGGCTGCGGTAGGTGATCAGCAGCAGGACGGCGACCACCGAGGCGGTGGCGATCAGCAGGTCGGTGTCCGCGCCGGCGAAGACCTTGCCGATGTCCGCGCGGAAGGCGGGCTG